>CAZQLG010000312.1:0-3898 GCA_964594105.1 uncultured Desulfococcus sp.
ATGGATACGGCAAGGCGCATTCAAAAGAAACTCCAAGAGGAAAACTGGCAAGACGGGATGAACAGTTTTTTCAAGGAGGATGTCCGCCAGACCCTTGAGTTTGTCCAGGCGAGTATGGCATAAAATAATCGGTCGGGCGGTATCTCATCATGAAAAAACAAAGTATGAAGGATTTACTGCCGCTTATTGAAAAGCCGAGCCATTATCTGGGCAATGAGAAAAATGCAGTCAAAAAAGATATAGAACAAATCAGTCTTCATGTAGCACTTGCGTTTCCCGATTTATATGAAATCGGGATGTCTCATTTTGGACTGCAGATTCTGTATCATATTCTCAATGAACAGTCGCATATCGCTGCAGAGCGTGTTTATGCACCCGGTTCGGATTTAGCGGCACTTATGACATCTTCCGGAATTTCCTTAAGTTCTCTGGAATCCGGCACCCCCTTATCCAAATTTGACATCATCGGGTTTTCTCTCCTGTACGAGATGAACTATACCAATGTCCTGATGATGCTCGACCTTGCCGGCATTCCGTTTTATGCGTCTGACCGGGATAACACGTATCCGGTTATTATCGCCGGCGGGCCCTGTACGGTAAACCCGGAACCGGTGGCTGATTTTTTTGACGCCATGGTGATTGGGGACGGGGAAACGGTGATTGTGGAAATGACCCGTGCCTGGATGACGTGGAAAGACAGCCCGGGGCATGATAAAAACAGCCTGTTGCGTGACTGGTCGAAAATAGAAGGTGTGTATGTGCCGTCGTTTTTTCAGCCGGTCTATGATGGTGCTGATTTTAAGGAAATCCAGCCGAAATTCGACGATTATACGCGGGTACGCCGGGCTATTGTGGCGGATCTCAACCAGGTACCATTTCCGGATGTCCCGGTGGTCCCGTTTGGCCGTCCTGTTCATGATCGGCTTCGTCTTGAGGTCGCCCGCGGGTGTACCCGGGGATGCCGGTTTTGTCAGGCCGGAATGATTTACCGGCCGGTTCGGGAACGATCCGTGGAAAACCTGATGGCTTTGACGGAAAAATCGATTGCTGCCACCGGGTATGACGATATTTCTCTGCTTTCTTTGAGCACCGGCGACTATGGGTGTCTGTCCACGCTGATGCAGGGGTTATTTCATTGTTATTCATCTGAAAATATCGCACTTTCTTTTCCTTCTTTTCGCGCGGGTACCCTTTCCCCTGAAATTATGAACATCGTAAAGCAGGTTCGCAAAACCGGGTTTACGATTGCGCCGGAAGCCGGGAGTGATCGTCTTCGGGCGGTGATTAATAAAAATATATCTGAGCAGGAAATTTTCGATACGGTTTCCAACGCGTTTGAACTGGGATGGAAATTGATCAAATTTTATTTTATGATCGGTCTGCCCACGGAAACAGAGGCCGATCGATTTGCCATTGTCGACCTGGTTAAGAGAATTCGTCAAAAATTAAAATCCGAGGGCCGCCGGCCCAATATTAATGTCAGCATCGGCACGTTTATTCCCAAGCCGCATGTCCCCTTTCAATGGTCACCACAGATCCCTTTGGAAGAATCCAAAAAAATTATTTTTGATCTGAAACGGCAGTTGAAGATGCCGGGCATTGAATTTAAATGGCAAAAGCCGGAACTGAGTTTTTTAGAAGGCCTCTGGGCCCGGGGTGACAGACGCTTGAGTCGGCTGCTGGAAATCGCTTACCGCAAAGGGTGCTGCTTTGATGGCTGGTCAGAACGCTTTGATTATCCGTCGTGGGAAGCAGCGCTCCATGAGACCGGGGTTGATATTAATTATTATACGACCCGTATCCGGTCCGTCGATGAACCGCTACCATGGGATCACATTGACACGGGTATATCCAAAGCCTTTTTAATTTCCGAAAATGAAAAGGCTTTGACGGGTACCCCCTCACCAGACTGTCGTTTCGGGGAGTGCCAGGGCTGTGGGGTCTGTGATTTTGACAAGATAAAACCGGTTTGTTTTGCCCCGGATAACACATTTGTTTTTTTTTCAGGCAAAGGTGTCAGACACCCGTTCCCCGGCCAGGAGGATCGGGTTGAAATTTTTTATTCCAAAACGGGTGTGGCAAAGTTTTTTGGTCACCTTGAGATGGTCAATATTTTTACCCGGGCTATCCGCCGTGCCGGCATAAGCATCAAGTTTACCCAGGGATTTCATCCCAAGCCGAAAATGTCGTTTCACAACCCGTTGTCCGTGGGAATGGAAAGCGAAGAAGAATCCTTTTATATTACGCTCAGGGAATCTGCGGACTGTGAAGGAATCGTTTCATCAATGAATCGTCAGTTGCCGGAAGGTCTTTTTGTAACCGGTTGCATCCGTATTCCTGCCAATCAACGCCCGAAATTGTCGGAAGTTGCTGATTACCGGGTGACGATCACAGAAACAGAATTTGAGGACCAAAAAATAACGGTATTTAATGATGCTTTGCAATGGAATGTGGTTCGGACAACCAAAAAGGGCCGAAAAAAACAGATTGATTTAAAAGAGATCGTGTTGAACCTGAAACGATTAAGTCCGGTAAAATTGAAAATGCAGTTAAAGGTGGTGGAAGGCATGTCCGTTCGGCCAGCGGATGTCATTCAATCCATATTTCAGATTTCAGATAAAGTACTCCTTCAGTCTGAAATTATAAAACAAAAAGAGACACCGGTTTGTTGATAGCCTTTGGTGCCGGTGATTAATTGATATTAAATTGGTTATAAAAGAAACAGATAAAGGGTATTTTTATGTATAAAGAACTTGTCATCAATGCGATCGGCCCGGAAATTCGGGTTGCGCTGTTGGAAGACGGCACCATTGTCGAGTTGTATGTGGAGCGCAGTGATGAATCAAATATTTCAGGTAATATTTATAAAGGCCGAATTCAACGGGTACTCCCGGGAATGCAGGCGGCATTTGTAAATATCGGGTTGAACCAGGCGGCGTTTATATATGTGGATGACGTGATCGACGGGAGAACCAATGGTTATCTGGAACATGTCTATTTGTCCAACAAGGAAGAGGAGGATGATGCCAGTCTGCAGCCTGAGGATGTTGCCACTGAAAAAGATATTTCAAAACCCAAAAGCAAATCGTCTATTGAAACGCTTCTTTCTGAAGGCCAGGAAGTCTTGGTGCAGGTTGCCCGGTCGCCGATTGGGAGCAAGGGTGCCCGCCTGACATCCTACATATCGATTCCCGGTCGCTTTCTGGTCTTGATGCCTACCGTTGACCATATCGGGATATCCCGAAGAATCGTAGATGAAGAAGAGCGGCTCCGCTTAAAAGAGTCGATGCTTTCTTTGAGAAATCAGAACTTTGGTTATATCGTACGCACCGCCGGCGAAGGGTTGACCGAAGATAAAATACTCAAGGAAATGGAATTTCTGGCAAATCTGTGGTCTGATATTCAGGCCTCTTTCCGCACCGCTTCTCCGCCAGCGCTGTTGCATCAGGAGTTGACGGTGACGTTGCGGTGTGTTCGGGACTTGCTGACCCATGATGCGGATAAAGTCATTATTGATTCTGTCGCGGTGCATAAATCCGTACTGTCGTTTATAGAAAAATTTATGCCAAGGCTCAAGGCTTCCGTGACTCTGTATGAAGGGTCTGAGCCCATTTTCGATGCCAACAACCTGGAAGGCGATATTGGCCGAGCCTTGAAAAAAAAGGTGTGGTTGAAATGCGGCGGTTATATTATTATTGAAATAACTGAAGCGTTGGTTGTTGTCGACGTAAATACAGGCCGTTATGTCGGCAAGCATAACTTTGAAGAAACAATATTAAAAACAAACCTTGAAGCCGTCAAGGAAATTGCTTATCAGATACGGCTCAGGAATCTGGGCGGGATTATTATTATCGATTTTATCGATATGGAAAGAAAATCTAATCAGGAAAAGGTTTAT
>CAZQLG010000313.1:0-3871 GCA_964594105.1 uncultured Desulfococcus sp.
GATGCCGGCATCTACCTCATCAAAGATCATGGTGCTGGTGGAGGTGTCATTTGCGATAATTGATTTTAATGCCAGGATCACCCGGGAAAGTTCTCCGCCGGATGCAATGTTTGCGAGTGGTTTTAAATCTTCACCGATATTCGGCGCAATCATGAAACACGCTTGTTCCATGCCGGTTTCGGAAATCACATTGCCGTTGGCCGTTAAGTAGGCCGAGGTTTTTGGTGTTGCGGCTGTCTGGGAAAAAGCTATTTCAAACCGGGTGTTCGGCATTTTTAACAGGTTTAATTCCTGTTCGACTTTTTGGGATAAAACAATAGATATTTTCCGGCGTTTTTTGGAGAGTCTTTCTGCCAGGCCCATAAGCTGTTTGTGCTTTTTGACCAATGTCTGTTCTGTTTGTAAAATTGTATTGTCTACCGTATCATGATCCGAAAGTATTTTCTCAATGGTTGCCAGATGTTTACATACGCCATCAAGGGAACCGCCGTATTTACGTTTTAAGCGATTAATCAGGTCCAGGCGGGATTCGATTTCTTCCAGGCGTTGTTCATCAAATGCGATTCCATCAATGTAGGTGTTAAGCTCTTGGGCAATGTCTTCCATGCGAAAGGCCGCATCACTTAATTCTGCGGTTGGGGATGCTAATGTTTCATCAATGCAGGACGCATTTTCAAGCTGCCGCTTGATTTCACCCAGTTTTTCAGCAATTGATCCATCTGAGCTATACAGCGTTTCAGAAACACCGGCAACGATCTGGTACAGCGTTGCTGCGTTTTTTAAACGAACCTGTTCTTTTTTCAGTAATTCATCTTCATTGGCTACAATGTCGGCATCTTCAATCTCTTGTTTTTGGAATTCAAGCAGTTCAACCTGATCTAACTGTTTTTGGCGGGAAATTTTCAAATGATCCAGTTTTTGAATGAGCGGAAGGATATTGTTATAGTCTTCGGCGGCTTGTCTTCGAAGCGGCATAATATCGCCGAATTGATCAAGGATCAGCAGGTGCTTTGATTCATCCAGCAGAAGCTGATGTTCATGCTGACCGGATATAGCAGCAAGATTTTCTGTTACTTTATTCAAAAGATGCATGGGCGATAGCCGGCCGTTGATATAAATCCGGTGGCGGTCATTGTTGGAGATAATTCGCCGGATCAGCAGTTCTTTGGAAGATTCAATGCCCTGGTCTTTTAGTATGTTGATAGCAGAACGCGATGGCGGGGGGTGGAACAATGCCTCTATTTCAGCCGTATCCGCACCGGTGCGAATCATTTTGGATGTCGCCCGACTTCCCAGCAACAGATTGATTGCATTGATTATGATAGACTTTCCAGCCCCGGTTTCTCCGCTTAAAATGGTCAGGCCATCAGAGAAACAGATGGTTAAGTCATCAATAATCGCAAAATTTTTAATGGAAAGTTCAACGAGCATGTTTAAATCGGGCACGTATTATTTATTTTCAGTCACAATATGATCCGTACATGGCGCGATATTGTTTAATATGCCGATCAGGTTTTGTTCAAGAACCGCATATGAATAAAACCGCCGGGCAATATTATAATTATGGCGGGTCATGTTTTCGCACATCAGGGTATTTTTCAATACTTTTTTTGTCTCTTCCACCGCTTTTTGGGTAACATAACCATCGAGTTCAATCACTTTAAAGCCTTTGGGTTTGATATCAATGGAATAGATGGAATAGGTATTTACGACAATGGGTTTGCAGAAATATATCGCCTCTAAAAAGGCATTACCGAATCCTTCAAGATTGGAGGGGTAGGTGACCAGGTCGGCATGGGGATAAACATCTTCTAAGGTATATATTTTTTCCCCTTTTTGGGTGCGGCCTCTTTTTTCATCAATACGCTTTGAGACAAAAATGGTATCCACATTTAAGAGTTTTGAGTATTCCCGGATTCGGTTTTCATAATCATGCCCTTCATCGCCGGAAGCATGGGATATAATCAGCTTGGCTTTAAGACCCATTCGGCTGACCAGCTCAATCGCATGTTCAATCCCTTTTCGTTTAATGACCCGGGTGGGTTGAAGAATAAAAAATTCATCGTCTTTTACCCCAAAGGCCTGACGGACATCGGCAGCATATTCGTCAACCGGGGGCGGCGGATTGTCAAAATCCATGACATTCGGCATGATAGATGATGAGATGCCTGTTCTTAAACCCAGTTGATTATCCGCTGAAGAGTTGATGACCACATGATGAATCGTTGGTATATGAGGGGGAAATGCCGTATTTAAATAGTCCCACGCCGCATTGGTCAGAAAATGCGTACGTTCCCAGAAAAAATCATGGTGATGGGCAATGGCCGGCATTCCGGTTTCCACGAGGACTTCTGTGAGTGCAAGGCCCAGGGGAATATTTAAGGGGATGGTCAGTGCGTTTTCGGGGATGAGTAGATTGATATTGAATTTATTGATGAACTGGTACAGGTCGTCTTTGAGCGCTTCTTTTATTTTCTGTATCTTTTGGGTGGTTGAGCGCTTGCGGGTTCGCCTGTCAAAGCAGTCCCTGAAAATTTTTCTAATTTCCGGATGACGGAAGTGCGCTTTTTCAGACAGAAAAGAAACTTCCATTTCTGAATCAAGTTCTCCGGCAAAATAAAAACATTCAAAATTTTGTTTTTTGAGTACGTTTGCCCACTTGAAGGTCTCAAGGGACACACCGTCCGTACCGGCAATGCGGGTTGAGACAAACCCGATACGCTGTCTGCTAGAGCAAAAAAAACAGGTACAATCTTTTTTATGGCTCATTTTAAATCTTCCTTATACCATAGGATCTGAAATAAATCGTTGAAACCGTTTTTCAAGACATTGACTTGAAAATAAATTGACTGCCTGTTTGAAGAATAATACATATATTAGAGACTATTATAGTTTGATAATTGAACTTGTCAAGTAAAGTGGGTCTTGCAACCCTTCAATTAATAATCCCATTTTAAAATCGAGTGAATATGGATTTGCAACAGTACAAAAGTATATCAGAGCCGGAACACCAGTTGTTAGGGGGCGTTAAAGTTGAATTAAGGAATATCTGCACCGCTGATAATTCCCGACTGGCGCTTAGCCGGATTAAACCGAAAAACGGGAAATCATTAGCGATCCCGGTGGTTTTAATTCACGGCAGCTATTCAATGAGGAGTTTTTGGGTGTCTGATAAAGGGGTTGGTCTGGGCGTTTATCTTGCGGATCAGGGATTTGATGTATGGATACCGGAACTCAGAGGCCACGGCCTGTCGCCCAAAGGGGAGTCTTTTTCACAGATTACGGCGGAAGATCAGATTCGGTATGATCTACCGGCCATTCAGGACGCCGTGTTTGCCATGACCCAAACGCCGGCTTTCTGGATCGGGCATTCATTTGGCGGGCTTTTTCTGCTTGCCGCACTTTCGGTGGGATGGTTGCAGCATGATCAGGTGGTAAGCATAGTGACTTTTGGCAGTCAGATTAGTTTTGGAGATACGTATTTAAAATTTCCGCCGGTGGCATGGGCATTGTCGGCGATACTAAAGATGGCGGGGAATTTCCCGGCACCCAAATTAGGCCTGGGCCCTGAAGTTGAGTCTGCCGGAACAATGATTGAAACCATTCGATGGAAGCAATTTCGAGGGAAATGGACCAGCTCTGAAGGGGTCTCATACTGGGACGGACTGGCAAACATTAAAATGCCGGTTTTGACGTATGCGGCGGTTGATGATAAAAATGATCCGCCGGCCGGCTGCCGAAAAATACATAAGCGTTTGGGAAGCATTGATAAAATGTTTATGGTGCTGGGGAAAGATAACGGATTCTCGAAAGATTATGATCATGTGGGAATGGTGGTGAGTAAAGAAGCGCAGGAAGAGGTGTGGCCGGA
>CAZQLG010000314.1:0-3867 GCA_964594105.1 uncultured Desulfococcus sp.
AATTATGCCGCAGAAACCTAAATATGATCAACGGCTCCTGCTGGAGCAGATCAACCACCTGTCTGATCAGTCCCATATCGCTTCTTTGGGGGTTATAACCGTTTCAATTGTTACGGGAATTGTTTTTTGGCCGCTGGTTGTTCATGCGAATCTGATTTTATGGGGAACAGCAACTATACTCATCACCCTGATACGCCATTTTTTTATTATCAGATATCGAAGGTCAAAAGTGCCTGCAGCCGACTATCTCCGCTGGAAAAATTTGTTTTTCTGGTTAATCTTAATATCCGGAACCATATGGGGCAGTTCGGCCATCTTTATTTTTCCGGAAACATCTTTTTTACACCAGGTTTTTCTGTCTTTTATTCTTGTGACGATGGTCTCCGGTGCCGTTGGGACATTCTCAGCCGTTCTACCTGTTTTCCTTGCTTATGCGATACCGGCGCTCCTGCCTCTATTCATCGTGTTCATAAATGCCGGGACCCCAATCCAACAGGCAATGGGCGGAATAATCCTGCTCTATCTTAGCCTTGTGTCAATATCCGCATACCATCTGTTTAATACAACACGCACCAACCTGAAGCTGCAGTTCGAAAATATCGACCTGATCCACTTTTTGGAACAAGAAAAACACCGCGCCGCTACCATTAATAAAAACTTAAAAGACGAGGTATTTGAGCGAAAGCGTATTGAAAAAGTCCTGAAAAAACACCGGGAAAACCTCGAAATCATGGTTGATGAACGCACAAACGCATTAAAAAAATCGAACATCGACTTAAAAATCGAAATTGCAGACCGAAAACAATTGGAAAAACAACTATTGCAAGCTCAAAAAATAGAAGCCATCGGAACAATGGCCGCCGGCATTGCACATGATTTTAACAATATCTTGTCCGGTATACAGGGCAATACCTCCCTGGCGCTGTTGAATATCGACGCGACACATGAGCATTATAATAGATTTAATGACATCGAGTCCTACATTTCAAGCGGGACGGAACTCACCCGTCAACTTTTGGATTTTGCCAGCTCAAAAACCAGTAACCAGAAACCAATCGATATCAATCAACTGATCAACGATACGGCGTCCATGTTCTGCCGTACCAAAAAAGAACTGGTGCTGCATACATATTACAACAACACAAACAAGGTGACCGAAGCTGACAGTGGACAAATCCGTCAGGCAATAATCAACCTTCTGGTGAATGCATGGCAGGCAATGCCCAACGGCGGCGATATTAATATTGTAACGGAAGATATCACCATAAAAGATATGGAGAATACCCTTTATAAAATATCATCAGGAGACTATATCAAAATTTCCATTTCCGACTCGGGTATCGGGATGGCGCCGTCTCTGACGGCAAAAATTTTTGACCCGTTTTACACCACCAAAAAAAAGGGAGAAGAAACCGGCCTTGGATTATCTTCTGTTTATGGGATTATCAAAAGTCATGACGGACATATCAGTGTCGACAGCCGACCCGACAAAGGAAGCACATTCCATATCTATTTGCCGGTATCACACAAACAGACACCGCTCATTCACCCGCCGGATGAGTCAATTGCCACCGGATCTGAAACAATCCTTATCATAGATGATGAACCGAATATTCTTGAAATCGGAAAGGAAATGTTAGAAGCCCTCGGCTATCAGGTGCATTGCGCCCAAAACGGACAAGAAGCAATTAACTTTTACACCAGCTATAAAGACAAAATTAACCTGATTCTCTTAGACATGATCATGCCGGGCATGAGCGGAGAACAAGTTTATGAGCGCCTGGTTGAAATAAATCCGGATGTCAAAGTACTGCTTTCAAGCGGCTACAGTCAGAGCGATCCGACTGAAAGAATCCTCGAAAAAGGGTGCAATGGATTTATTCAAAAACCATTTAAAATTCAATTACTGAGCCAGACCATTCGAAAGATTCTCAACGCACCGGCCCGGTAAAACTTACCGGAAGACGCCTCAATTTTTCAGGCCCTGTTCAGTTCTCCTGCAACACGCATAAAAAATTACGCGGCTGTCTTGTTTAAATATTGAATGATCCCCCTGATGGAATTGGCTGAAAAATGCATCTCGCGCTTATAAAGTTGGGGAGGCAATAATTTTTTCCGGGCATATACCGGATCAATAGCAGATAAATCGGCAATGATATGATTCATATCCGGTTCATCCAGATGCCGTGCAATCACATCCACCCACAGCAGAAGCTGCTGTTTTGCGATCTTCAGAATCTTTGTTCCATCATTGCAAACCCCGTAATGTGAAAAACATACCTGACGGTCCATGTAAGGGGAAACAGCTTCCATGGATTGCAGGAAATCCGCCAGTACAAAGACCGGCGGCGTTGCCGGGCGCAGATAGATTGAATTGTCCAGCTGATGAAAAATACCGAAAAGCTCTCCGCAAAATAAACTGTCTTTTGTGATAAAACACTGGTGATGGGCGGCATGGCCGGGGGTGGGAATAACCGCGATGCCGTCCGCAAAAGGGACTGTTTCAACGGTCATAATATTTTCTGAAGGAACCGGCTTAATCTTTCCGTAAACCCTGGCCACATCCCCCAGGATTTTCAACGAACCTTCCCACAGGCGTGCCGGATCTATCAAATGCCGGACGGCATTTTCATGACAGATAATTCTGGCTTCCGAAAACCGTTCAACCAGGTGACCAATCCCGCCGGCATGGTCCATGTGAATATGGGTTAACAGAATCCAGTCCAGATGGTCCACATTGCGCTTTTCCAGTTCTTCAAACAAATGATTGATCGTGCAGGCCGGTCCCGGATCAATCAGAAAAGAGCCTTCTTTTCCCTGATATAACCAGGAGGAAATAAATCGCGTATACCCCAGGGAAGCAACGTCCAAGTCAATCAGTTCCAGCATACAATCCAATCCCTTATTTTAATATTACTGATTTGTATTTTTTAACACATTCAAAATAAAAAAGCAGGGCCGAAAAGGCCCTGCTTTTTTATTTTTGTATGGTATTTGATGCTATATAGAAATAGAGCATCAGACCTAAAAAATCAATATCGACCTTTAGCAGGTTGTTGAAAAACGTTATGAGCGTAGAGAAGACAGGGCAAAATTCGACGAAAAAGAGGAGTTTATGCCTATAAATGAGCATTTTGAGTCGAATTTTAACGCAGTATTATCAAGCGCAATAGTTTTTCAACAGCCTGTTAGGACTTTTTTTAGGATATTGACGCCCATTCCCTCTTCAATCATCTGCTGAAACGAATCAGCTACCAGTCGGACATGATCCTGTTGACAATAATATTAACGATTTCATGCAAGTCAGTCAAATGGATTTGATCCGCACATTCTTTCAACGCACTTATCTGTTCTTTTCCCTATGCTTCATTTCTAATTAATGCCGGCCAGCTCATTATACATAACAATCTCTGGATTTCCCTCAAGCAGCGGTTTTATTGTCTTGAACAGCGTTTTAAAATGAGGCGTTGAGCTGTGCGCCACCAGCGCATCCGTATCTTTGTACTTTTCATAAAACAAAAACATGCACGGATCATTCTGGTCCTTGTGAAGGGTATACACCAGCGTCCCTTCCTCTTCTTTAACCTCTGGAATAATAGCCAGCAACGCGTCTTTCATCTCATCCTCTTTGCCTTTGACTGCCTTTAATTTTGCCACTACGACCATGGTGTCTCTCCTTATTTATTATGATGTGTATTATCCAAAAGCTGAAATCCTCAGATTGAATCAGAGGCTATTTTCGGACATCTTATCCCTGCTGTCAATAAACTTTGACCGGATTCCCTTCTTAAAAATCAAGCGGGCTTTTGGCTTCTTTGAGCGTGACACTTTTCACGGTATGGGTGTAGATCATGGTGGTTCTGACAT
>CAZQLG010000315.1:0-3861 GCA_964594105.1 uncultured Desulfococcus sp.
TGCTTTTTTTGCTAAGCAATCATTTTAATGCGTAAGGTTTTTTAATAAAATGAGTTTACGGACGTTTGACAAGATTTAATTTTTTGTTGAGATTGTCAATTCTAAAAATGTGGCTATTGTTAAATGAAAAATTGATCTCTTAAAAAAATATCGACATAATTGAATTTTTTAAACAAATAGATTATAAATTTGAAAGATGTCAAATCTTTAATAAAAAGCCGGCAGATATTTCGCCGGATATACCAGGGAGCTGTATAAATGTTAGGCGACATAATTTTTTTGTTGGTTTTGTTGGTTTTGTCCGCATTTTTTTCATCGTCCGAGACCGCCCTTTTTTCCATTGGCCGGGCAAAAGCAAAATTTCTTGCAAAAGAGCCGGGAAAAGCCAATCAGCTGATTTTAAAAATGAAGGAAGACCCGCATAAGCTGCTCACGACCATTTTAATCGGTAATAACCTGGTGAACATTGGGGCGTCTGCGCTGGCCACTGCCATTTCAATTAATTATTTTGTTAAAGCGCCTGATATGAATACCAGCGGAATGGCAGTCGGTATTGCTACTGGGATTATGACTTTTCTGATCCTGGTTTTTGGCGAGATTATTCCCAAGTCGATTGCCACCCGGAATAATATTATGATCGCACAAATGGTCATTTTCCCGATTTACTGGATGTCTTATATCTTTTATCCGGTAATCCTGGTTTTAAATTTTATTCCCAAGCTCACCGGCCGGGTCAAGTCCGCGCCGCGAGTCACCGAGGAGGAATTGATGTCCTTTGTGGAGGTGGTTCATGATGAAGGGCAGATTAATCCCGGTGAGAAGGAGCTGATTAATAATATTGTCAAGCTTGATGATATCGGTGTTTCCCATATCATGACCCCCAGTGCAGATATGTTTGTGATCGACAAATCCGAAAAACCCCAGCTTGAAAAAATAATTGAGTCCGGATTTACCCGAATTCCCGTGATAGACGGCGATATTGATCATATTGTGGGGATGGTGAACATTAAGGATTTATTTCGTCAGCAGGCAAACGCATGCGGAGTTCTGGCGCTGGAGGAAATTATGCGGGAGCCGTATTTTGTGCCGGAAAATAAAAAACTGGATCAGTTGCTGAATCAGTTCAAAAGTCGTAAAGATCACGCCTCAATTGTTGTCAATGAATATGGTGAGGTTACGGGCATCGTGACCCTTGAGGATGTATTGGAAGCCATTGTGGGCGATATTGTTGATGAGACTGACATTATCCAGCAACCGGTGGTTCAGATCAGGAACAAAGAGTGGTTGGTCTTGGGGGCGGCAGATATTGAAACGATCAATCAGGCGATTCATATGGATATTCCCGAATCCATCGAGTATGAAACGTTTTCCGGCTATGTCCTGGATCAGACAGGTAAAATCCCCAAAGAAAAAGAACAGATCGTTATTGACCGGTATCTTATCACTATTAAAAAGATGGATGGAAATCGAATCAAAACGTTTATCGTAAAACGCAGGTAACGTTCTGGCTGTTTTTTGATGCGGTTGCCAATTCATTGTAATTATTTGTATTTAATTGTTATTTTTGTTTATCAGATTCCTGCTGAGTGATTTATTGATTCGGTCCATTGACTTTACCCAACCCCCCTGTTATCCAATCAAACTATGAAAAATGGAACAATTGTTGAATATATAGACCAGCAGCAAATTTTTTGCGCGGTGGTTGTCGAATATAATGATCCGCAGGTGCGTCTTTTAAATGAGAACAACCGGGAGGTGAATCAGAAGGTCAACCGTTTGTCACATATCTCTCACGTTATTTTAAAGATGAATGGCGGACGGGACAAGCTTATCGCAACCATAAAGGAAACTGCGGTTCGACGGAAATCTCTGAGTGAAATTATTGATATCAGGGAGTTGTGGGAAGTCCTGTCCCCTATGGGGGAATGGGTAGATCTTTCCACGATGACGGCGCTGTGCTTTCCCAGCAACGCAACCGGGGATCATGAGGCAGCGGTTATCCGGGCGTGTTTTGCAAACAGGATATATTTTAAATTTAATCAAGACTCCTTTTTTCCCCATTCAGAGGCCGAAGTTGCGAAAAATATCAATCTGGAAAAAGAAAAAGAACTTAAAAATCAGCTGATTGAAGATGGTGGCGTCTGGTTAAAAAAAGTGATGGACGGTACGGAAGCAAACCTGGCAGAAGACAAAGCACCTCTGGTAGAAATTTTAAAATCATATTATCTGCTTGGAAAAGAAAGTCCGCATCGTGCTGTCGGGCGTGCCATTGTTTCTAAGGCAGGCGTTGAAAGTGCAGAAAAAATATTTGACGCAATGGTAACGGTTGGTGTCTGGAAATCCACTCATAATATTGATCTGAGACGGTATGAAATACCGGTAACTTTTTCAGATGCCGCGATAAAGCAAGCCGATGCCATACCTGAAGCAGTTGATTTAAATTTTTTGGCCCCCAAACGGATAAATTTGACATCGCTCCCGATGATGACGATTGACGGTCCGGGGACGCTCGATCTTGACGATGCCATCAGCATTGTGGCGGAAGACGGCTATTACCGTATCGGGGTGCATATCGCAGACGTTTGTGAATATGTCACTAAAGGCGATATCATTGACAGGGAAGTTATCCGCCGCGGTACATCTATTTATATGCCGGATATGAAGATTCCCATGATGCCGCCGAGGTTATCTGAGAATATCTGCAGCCTGAAGGTCGGTGAAGTCCGGCCGGCGATCAGTACGTTTTTTAAGGTCAGCCGCTTTGCCGAGTTATTTGAATTTGAAGTGGTTCCTTCTATGATCAGGGTGGGACAACAGCTGACATATAATGATGTTGACTTAATGGTGGATACGGATGAATCCATTTGGGCGCTGAATGAAATTGCCTGTAATTTCAGGCGAAAACGGCTGTCAAATGGCGCAGTTCAGATAACAATTCCGGAAACCAATATCCGGGTATTTGAAAACGGCGATATCAGTCTCAGAAAGATGGACCGGGAAAGCCCCGGCCGGATGTTTATTTCTGAAATGATGATTATGGCTAACTGGCTAATGGCGAGATTTTTGGCGGATCATAACATGCCGGCTATTTTCCGGGGACAGCCCGAACCCAAAGCCAGGCTTTACAGCCAGAAAAAGGAATCTACGCTTTTTCAGAACTGGATGCAGCGCAGGATGCTCAATCGGGTGATTATTGCTCCGCATCCGGCATCTCATTCCGGGTTGGGGCTGGACAAGTATGTGACTGCCACATCACCCATTCGTAAGTATTTTGACCTGGTCACCCAGCGCCAGATTCGTGCCTGTTTTGATATGGAAGCGCCCTATTCAAACGACGAGATAGAAAATATGCTGCAGTTCTTGAAACAGCCGTTGATGAATGCCGGTCAGGTGCAGATGCGGCGAAATCGTTACTGGCTGCTGAAATATCTTGAAAAACATATCGGCGCAAAAGAAGAAGCCATTGTCCTGAATAAACTCAGGGATAAATATATCATTCTGCTGACCAACTATCTTGTGGAATGCAAACTGCTCTCTGCCAGCCACTGGAATCTTAAACCCCAAGACCTGGTCCGGGTAACCATTACCCATGTTGATGCCCGACGGGATGTTTTAAATGTTGATCTGAGTTAGCACCACGAGCCTGATTCGTCCATTTTCTGTGTTATAAGGGGTTCGCGGTATAAACACATACAGCTTCACCCCTTATGCCTTGAAAATGAACGAATCAGACTCGTGAGAAATCTGTTGCCTTGATTGTAATTGTGTGCCTTCCCACGGCGGAGCGTGGGAACGAGAGAGGAACCGGGGTCAAATCTTTAGTGCGGCCGGGCAAGGTCGTGTAATCCAGCGGGTGGGAAG
>CAZQLG010000316.1:0-3852 GCA_964594105.1 uncultured Desulfococcus sp.
GGCGTTGAACTTGCGGACAAACTTTTCGGGGCTGATGTCAAGGCAAAAGAATATGCATTTCGGCGGGCAGATATTGTCGGTGACAAAGCACTTTACGGTAAAGCAAAAGAAGATATGCTAAGCCAGTTAAATGGAGATATGTGGGGAGAAGAGGCTAATGCCATCGAAGAACACCCGAATGATTATAATCGATTCAAAGAAAAATTGTTAATATATGAAAAAGACCTCGCAGAAATAGAATCTGAAGAGATACGCCAGGCCAAAATCAAGGAATACCGTACTGATTTTTTCACCCCGGAAGTAGTCAAACGATTGGAAAAAGTGGATAATCAGATTATGGCGGAAAAACAAAATAAAATTGATTATCGGGAAAAAGAAAAAAAGATTCTCGATAATACAGGTTTAACAGAAGAAACAAAGAACCAAAAAATTGAGACCCTGCAAAGTGAGATGTTTGGTGAAGAAGCCGATGCATTCCGGCGTCGGGAAAACATGCGGATCGGACTGGAAAAAATGATCCAGGAGAACCAGAAAAAACCCTAATCTTTTTTTAAAACCACCTGAACCATTGCAGCTAAAAGGATTATAGCTGCACCAAATAAGATCAGGTTCCCATGTCTGGCATAAAAACTTAATTGATCTAATTTTACAAAATCACCATCAACGCGTTCTTTGGTAAAAAGCCGGCTTTGCGCCATAACCTTTCCGGTCGGTGATATGACCGCTGAAATGCCACTGTTCGATGTGCGAAGCAAAAACCGCCTGTTTTCAACCGCGCGTAAACGGGCGGCGTTTAAATGGATATAAGGCATGGGCGAATCACCGAACCATGAATCATTGGAGACATTCACCAGGTATTGAGCGCCGTTTTTTACGGATTGACGGATAAACCCGGGGTATAAAATTTCAAAACAGATCGACGCGCCGACGTTGCCGCCGGGCGCATTAATACATAAAGGGGTCCGGCCGGATGTAAACGCATTGGGGGCAGCGTAATACGTATCCAGCAAATCAATCAGCGGCGAAGTCTCCGCGTATGGCAGCAGAATGTGTTTATCATATCGCAGTAAGTGCCCGGTTCCGGATATAAAATACGCTGAATTAAAAACATCGTTATTTTTGCGATCTGTTTTCAGGCCACCGGAGATCAACAACGCATTTTCTCCGATATAGCGCATAATTTCGACAAATAACGCATCATTGAGTTTCGATGAAGAATTCAATGTGTTTTCCGGCCATACAATAACCCGGGCACCCTGGCCTTTGTTTCCAATTTTTTCTATGGGCTTTTCACCAGACTTATGCCCATACGTATCACCAGACATTTCAAGATAATTCATCACCCGTTGATAAAATCCCATCCCGCTCCAGCGTTCCTTTGTGCTGTAATTTCCCTGCACCAAAGTCGCCCGAACAGCTTGTCCGGATTTATATTCCTGATCAACAGCCCCATCAATTTTTCTCAACTGGTGCACACCATAGATTACCGGAATGGTAATTAACAACAGGATAAGAATCAACGGCGTGGATACACCAGCACCTGAGATGCTGTTAGCATTGTTATGACCTGTATCATGCATGACCTGTTTTTCTTTTTGAAATTTAAACTGTTTTATCAGATAAACAAACAGGGCGTTGACCGATACAGCAATAAACATAATGCCATACCCACCGGTTAAATCAGCAATCTGAATAAATTCTGAAAAAGGAACAAGGGCATACTCCATTCCCCCCCAGGGGATCAAAAAAGAGACGACTTCTTTTAAATATTCAGCAAGCACCCAGAGAGACGGGACGACCAGGGCATAAAAAAACAATCGCGCCTGGTGCAAAAAACGATAAAAAACCGCAAAACCAGTAAAAATCAGTACCGGGGGAATGACGACACACAAGGTAAAAAATAAAACAGATTTGGCAAACGGCACTTCATAATGATTTAAAATGGTGAAAAAAGCCCAGTACCCCATCCCACAAGAATACCCAACGCTCCACAAAATCCCATAAATAAAATTTTTAAAGGCCGAGTCCGCGTTATCCAGTGCAAACAAAAATGGGACTAAAGAAATAAAAGCAAACCACCATAAATTAAATTTAGGAAACGAAATCGTATACAGTATGGTGGAAATAAGAATATAAAAAATATTCATAGAGGCGTTCGAATTCTTTTTAAAGATCTCTTGCATTGATAAAAACAAAAAAAATCATACACCCATCAATCAACAGACTGTCGCCCAACACCAAAATAAGAAAACCCGAATTCTGACATTTGCCTGAATGAATACAGGTTCCGGCCGTCAAAAATAACCGGGGCCTTCAGTTTCTTTTTCATCGTATCAAAATCGGGATTCCGGAACTGATTCCAGTCTGTGGCAACTGCCAGGGCATCAGCACCGTCCAGAACTTTATACTGATCATCCAGGATTTCAACCAGCGGATTATTATCAAGCACTTTTTGAGCATTTTCACCGGCCGCCGGATCATAGGCGCGAACCTTCATTCCCGACGCAGTAAGATCCCGGATAATGTCAAAAGCGGCGGAATCTCTGATATCATCCGTGTTTGCCTTAAAGGAAAGCCCCCACAGGGCCAGCACTTTACCTTTTACGCCGCCGGATGATTCATAATACTGATAAATTTTACCGGCCATCATCCGCTTTTGTCGATTATTCACACCGTCAACTGCTTTCAGTAACGCTGGCACATAGTGACAAACCGATGCCGTCTGAATCAGCGCATTCACATCCTTGGGAAAACATGAGCCGCCATACCCGACCCCGGGGTAGATAAAATGATAGCCAATCCGGTGATCTGATCCGATGCCAACACGCACATCCTTAATATCAGCCCCCACCGCTTCACAGATATTGGCCATTTCATTAATAAATGAAATCTTGGTGGCCAGCATGCAGTTAGCGGCATACTTGGTCATTTCAGCACTTCGAACACCCATCGTAATAAATTTATCACGGCTTCGGGCAAAAGGGGCATATATATCTTCCAATAAACCGGCTGCTTTGGGATTATCCGTGCCGATAATAATTCGGTCCGGCTTCATAAAATCTTTGACGGCATCTCCTTCTTTTAAAAATTCCGGATTGGACACCACATCAAATTCAATCGCCTTCTCCCGTTGCTTCAACTCATTTTGTATGATTTCACGAACATTATCCGCAGTTCCGACCGGGACGGTAGATTTATTAATGATAATTTTATAATCCGTCATATGCCTGCCAATCTGCGCGGCAACATCAAAAATATATGACAGGTCACATGAACCGTCCGGATTCGGCGGCGTCCCCACACAATTAAAAATAAAAAGGGCGTTCTCCATTCCTTCGGCAAGATTTGTCGTAAAAGACAAACGTTTATCGTCAATGTTGCGCTGAACAATATCCACTAAGCCCGGCTCATAAATATGAATTCCGCCATTATTTAATGTCTTGATGACCGCCGGGTTAATATCAACACAAACAACCTGATTCCCCATTTCAGCAAAGCACGCGGCGGTTACAAGACCGACATATCCGGTACCGACAATGCAAATATTCATTTAATAAACGCTCCTCACAAAAGTATTTGATTAAGATCCAAAAATTTTATACCACACCAAGCGGCTTAGATATAATTATTATGGAAACCCATTCGTTTGCAGACGATACAATATCCGGTAAATTTTGAAAAGTATTTTTCAAAAAAGCCTCTGAATCAACATCTGTAAACATAAATTAAAATATCCGTTTTAGATTAATTTTTTTTATCCATCCTAAAACTGATCGATCATAAATACACCAAAAAAATAATTGCAGTCCATATATTTATTCAATATCTCATGATCAATAAGAATTGTTGAAT
>CAZQLG010000317.1:0-3850 GCA_964594105.1 uncultured Desulfococcus sp.
GAGTGTAAAGATTTGACATACAAGACGATATCTGCAATACGATTAAATCGTCAAAAGTAGTTTGTTACACAAAGCCCCACCAGGGTTTAAAACGGCCCATACCTTACTAAATCATTATAAGGTGCGCTCTTGAATAAAGGACAGAATGCAAATTAAAAATATATTGGTTTCCAGATTACCGATTATTATTATCCGGTTGCTCAAATATTTAGGTGTAACCTCACCTTTGCCCGAAAGCCCGCTTTACAGATTGCTCGCCGGGTGGCAGCAGTATAAAGAGGCCCGTATCATAAAAAGATCCAGACAGTTTGATCCGGATTTTTATCTGAGGGCTTATCCGGAAGTCGCTGAGAGTGAAAAATGGTGTGATAAGCCCTTTGACCACTATGTAAAGCATGGGGCAAAAAAGAACCTCTCTCCACGGCCAGGGTTTGATGCCAACTTTTACCTTCAAAATAACCCGGATGTTCCTTTTGTTTTCGTTAATCCGTTTGTACATTATTTAAAACTTGGCTTCTTTGAAGGCAGACTTTCGTGCCGTGATGCGGATCTGTTTCATGAGTGGATATGTTTTGCCCGAACCGGATCAGGTCGGAATCTTCTCAATCTGTTTCAAAATCTGCGGGATGCCTGGTATATTTATAAATCCAAGCAGTTTAGTACACTATGGTACTGGGCCGAGAATCCTGATGTATTGGAAATGGCGGAAAAAAGCAAATGGTGGCGGTTCCGAACTGGCCGGAACCGGTTGCTATACCCGATAGGGAGCTCTTTTATACACCCGATACACCATTTTTTACGATACGGGATTTTTGAAGGCCGTTACCCCAACGCAGACTTTGACCCCCGGTTTTATATCCGAAAAAATTTGGATGTCAGGGTTAACAAAATAAATCCTTTTGTTCATTATCTGCGCTATGGACATAATGAAAACAGACCATCCAATGACCGCTATTTTTCGGAAAAGGATATGGGTGAAATCGGGTTTGATGATTCCGGATATAAGGCTTTGTCCGGGGGGGGCAAAAATACTTTTCAGCCTAAGATCAGTGTCATTGTTCCGAATTACAATCATGAAAAATATTTGAATCAAAGACTGGATACGGTTTACAACCAAACTTACGATAATATTGAAGTTATTTTGCTGGATGATTGTTCCCGGGATAAAAGCCGAAATATTTTAATGGACTATGCTAAAAAGTATTCGGATATTACAAGAACTGCATTTAATGAACAGAACAGCGGCAATGTATTCAGGCAATGGGCCAGCGGAATTCAAATGGCAACCGGCGAATTCGTATGGATTGCTGAAAGTGATGATTATTGTGATCTTGACTTTTTGGAGAGGCTGGTGCCGTTTTTCAGGGATGAATCGGTGATGATCGCATATAGTAATGTCGCTTTTATAGACAGTCAAAACAAATCATCTGAATTTGCCTATCCGCATTATCTGGCTCCCTTAGGCGCTGAGCGGTGGGAGTGTTCTCATACCGTTGCTGCCCACAGAGAGGTTGAAAGGGCATTGGGAATATTAAATATTATCCCAAATGCGAGTGGGTGCATATTTCGGAAGCGTGACCACTTGGACGTGTTGAATGATCCGCAATGGTTGCAGATGAAGATATGTGGGGACTGGGTTTTCTATTTACACCAAATATGTGGCGGAAAGCTTTCTTATTGTGCTGAAACATTTAATTATTTTCGGTTTCATGATGATAATTCTTCCCATAAAACATATCGTACCCCTAACTATTATCAGGAACATGAAGCCGTTGCCCGGAACATAGCCCGTCTTTATGCGGTGTCAAGCACAACCATAGAATCCAACCACACAATAATTCGCCGTTTTTGGGCTCAGCAGGCCGGCGATGATTTAAAAACCCGGGGATTTGAAAATTTTTATCATATGGAAAAGGTGAACAAGGCAAGATATAATCGCGGCATGAATATTATGATTGCCGTTTATTCTTTCAGCATTGGCGGTGGGGAGGTACTACCGATACATCTTGCCAATGCATTAAGCCGGATGGGGCTTTGTGTCACAGTTATGGAATTTTCTCCAGGCGATCGGGATGTCCGGGTCAGAGGCATGCTGGATTCCGGCATTCCTGTCGTGACCTGTCCATCGCCGGATAGACTTCGGCAATACATCCGGGATTTTGGCATTGATATATTTAATTCTCATCATGCGGGTTTGCAAAATTTATTTGCCGATGCATTCCCCTCTGATGAAAGGCCCAAACATATTGCCGTTACACACGGCTTATTTGATACCATGTCGCACAGGGAATTAAAGGCATGCATGGAAAAAATGTGCAATCGTGTGGACCACTGGGTTTATGTGGCAGAAAAAAATCTGGATCCGTTTAAAAAGATGGGGCTGTATCAGAAAAAGCGATTTATCAAGCTGTCCAATGGCATTGACCATAGAAAAATTGTGCCGGTTCCCCGTTCCTCTTTGGGAATAAGAGATGATGCATTTGTTCTCTGTCTGGTCAGCCGTGCAATGCCTGAAAAAGGCTGGATAGAATCAATCGAGATTGTCAAACGGGCTCGCCAGCGCTGCAGATGTAATATTGAGTTGCTTCTGGTCGGAGATGGAGAGATGGAGCAGCAGCTTCGAAAGGAAAAACTTCCGGCCTATATCCATCTTCTGGGATTTAAAGATAATCCGTGTGACTTTTTTGCAACAGCCGACATGGGATTTTTACCCTCCCGGTATAAGGCAGAAAGTGCGCCACTCACCATCATTGAATCTTTCCTGGCCGGCCGGCCTGTGATAGCAAGCAATCTGGGGGAAGTATCCAGTATGCTGGATGCGGGTAACGGGGAGACCGCAGGCGCTGTTTTTGATTTAAAAAATTGGAAAATACCGGTTGATGACGTTGCCCAATTGGTTGCTGAGTTTGCCATGAGCCCTGACAGGCTTTCCCGGGCCAGTGAATTGGCCAAAACGCTATCGATTACGTATGAAATAGAAAATATTGCAAAGCAATACAAATCTCTTTTTTATACATATTGTAATACAACTTTTTCGCAGGCGGGTGTACTGAACAATAATGATAAAATATTGACGGCAAAAAAAGGAACGGTTGCACGCCCAACTTTAAGCGGGCATGGGATATGCCCTGTATGCCGGAGTTATACAGTGTATACATCGTATAACGAGAATAACGATTGGTTCAATTCATATCGATGCCGTGTTTGCCAGTCATTACCGCGTGATCGGGCAGTTCAGCATCTTTTAGACCTCTATTATCCGGGCTGGCGTTTTAAAAGTATGCATGAATGCAGTCCCTGTAATGACTTGCTGGAAAAGGTCGTCGAGGATTACAGTGCATCCCAGTACTATCCAGGATATGCGCTGGGTGAGAAGGTCGGTAAATTTTATAATGAAAATCTTGAGGACCTTACCTTTGAAGACAATGACGTTGACTTTTTTATGGCCCTCGAGGTATTGGAACACCTGTTTCACCCCGAAGAAGCTGTAAAAGAAATGGTGCGCAGCATCCGGCCCGGGGGGGCAGTTATCTTCACCACCTGTCCCGGCGCAATTAAAACATCATATCCCAGAGCCACGATTAATCCTGATACAGACAAGATAACGTATCTTTTAGATCCTGTTTATCACGGGAATCCAGTTGCCAAAGGCGCATTGCTTACCTGGGACTTTGGACAGGACCTGTTCAAATTGGTAGAAAAATGGAGTGGAATCAAACCCATTGTCTGGAATGAAATAAATGACACAATCGGTCTTCCCCAGGGAGGCCTTCCCTGTGTTTTTCTTTTGGCTAAAGAATAATTTGTATGTGCATCTGCGTTTATCTGCGTGAGTCTGCGGCAAATCATA
>CAZQLG010000318.1:0-3849 GCA_964594105.1 uncultured Desulfococcus sp.
CGGAATTGCGCAGAATTTTTGGTCGTATTTAAGGCGCGTCAACAGGCGCATAACGCGTTATGTAACTGTTGACACAACGAAGAAGACGATCAAAAAGGCAAGCAAGGCTGGTATATTAGTTTTTAGAAATTCCCTATCATCCGGCATTTTTTTCAACGGCTTCATCGCGCTTTGAAGTTAAATGCTTGAAAGTTCATAACAATGGAGGATCAAGCGCTGGGCGGATCAATAAACAAATCATGATAGGGCTTGCCGTAATATTCTTTTTGGGGGCCATCCTTAAACCCGAGCCGTTTATAAAAACTCAATTGTCTGAATTCCAAAAAAGATTCCACAACCAATCGTTTATTTTCTTTTTTCGCGATTGCTTTGGCATAAGATACAAGCTGAGCACCAAGACCGTTTCTTCTGAAACCGGGACGCACGCTTAACGTGCCGACTGCCAGCAAAGGCCGTGGGTACTGGGCATCCGGCTCCCGGTTTTCCATAATCATGGCACCGTTTATTATCCCACAATCCTTAATCACAAAACACCGGTTTTCGAAAATCGCCGCCGCTATATACAGATCTGTATTCCAATAAAAATCGCCGGAAGCAATATTTTTTAACTGAATTTTTAGCAGGGTATTTAAATCGCCCACACCTGTTAAATCCAGAGGGCAGGCGGTTTCAATAATATTCATGGGCCTTAAATTTTTAAGAAAAACCGATTAAATCGCAAGGGCTGCCAGAAAACCGCCATGAACCGCATGGTTCATTTTTCCGGGTTGTGCCCCGTCACCGATCACGGCAAACGGGATGTCCAGTTTTTCGACTTTTTCAGCTATATTTTTAACGGATTTTGAACCGGCTGCGTTGATGATATGGTCAAACTGCCGCTGATATTCTTTGCCGTCTTTTTCATATGTCACCAGGCCGTTTTTAATTGAAATCACCTTTGCTTCGGTGGTGAGGGCCACACCGTATTTTTCCAGATCACTCATCAGCACCCATTTGGTGGATTTCCCCACATCTTTTCCGACTTTGGGCAGCATTTCAAAAACCGTAACCCTTGATGTTCCCTTAAACATTAATTCCCGCAGCCGTTCAACGCTTTCCGCTTCATAGGCAAACAGAAAATGAAGGACCTCGGGTGTTATGGTTCCTTTGGCGGCAACCTTCAAAGCAGTTTCAAGACCTACAGCCCCCCCGCCGATAATCGCCACTTCATCGCCCAGCAGCCGGTCATCTTTGAGCAGATCCCAGGCAAGAATCACACTCGAGTCATCAATACCATCAATGGGCGGGACCAAAGGTTCCGCGCCTTCGGCAACAATTAAAAAATCCGGATTTTTTTCTTTAATCAGCCGGTCATCCACTTTGGTGTTCAAATGCAGAGAAACATTGTATTTACAGAGCATGGACTGATAATAATCCACCAGTCCGATCAATTCACCTTTATGGGGCGGTGCACCGGCTATCCACATCTGTCCGCCGATTTCATTATTTTTCTCATACAAATCCACCTGATGGCCTGCCTGGACAGCCGTGACTGCCGCCTCAAGCCCGGCCAGCCCGGCGCCAACAATCATCACATGTTGAGGGATGTCACATTTTTTTATATTCCGCTCGCCTTCATACCCGGCCCGGGGATTTGCCACACACGTCACCGGCTGCCCGGTCATTACATTATCCATGCATCCCTGAAGGCATGCCACACAGGGACGGATTTCATCGGGTTTGCCGGCCATAGCCTTATTGACCCAGTATGGATCAGCAATCAGCCCGCGGCCAATACTTACCATATCCGCATAACCGTCTTTGAGCAGCTTTTCCGCCTTCTCAGGAGAGGTGATCCGGTTGGAAGCCATCACCGGAACAGACACTTCTTTTTTGATATTGTATGCTAAAAACGCAAAACCGGATTGGGGCAGGCTGGCAGGCAACTGGGGCACATGGGTTTCATGCCAGCCGCCGGTAACACTGATGGCATCCACTCCGGCGGCTTCATAAACTTTCGCAAACTCTTTGGTTTCCGTATCCGTGTTGCTGCCGGTCACAAAATCATTTCCGGCCATGCGAATGGTTAATGGGAAATCCGCACCCAGACGTTTTCGGGACCGTTCAATCACCTCTTTGGGGAACCGGACCCGGTTTTCAAAACTGCCGCCATAGTCATCAGTCCGCTGGTTTTTGACTGTGGATAGAAACTGGGTGATCAGGTAGCCGCCGGAACCGAGGATTTCTACCCCGTCAAATCCCGCTTCCTGGGCTCTTGCCGCAGCACTGACAAACGCCTCCTGAACCCTTTCAATATCTTCGAGGGTCATTTCCCGGGGCATGGCTTTCGAATACCTGGAGTACACTGCAGACGGCGCAATGGGCGGTTCGCCATTGAGAAGCATAGGGTATGAATAGGCACCTGCATGAAACAGCTGAATCCAGGCCCGGGCACCTTCATCTTTGATCACTGATGCCATTTTTTTAAATGCAGGGATTGCATCATCTTTGTCAAGCATGGGAATAATACCGCCGGAACCGATAAAATCGATCCCTACAGGACCGACGGTTACCAGGCCGGTGCCGCCGCGGGCTTTTTCACGAAAATACTCATAATACCGGTCATTTAATGTACCATCATAGGAGTACAGAAGCCCCAGAGAGGGATAAACCACCCGGTTTTTGATTTCCAGTTTGTTTATTATGATCGGACTCAGCAAATTTTTATACATGGGATATTCCTTTATGTGAATAAACGTTTTTTCTCACCCCCGGCGCCGGAGCATCTGCCGGCGGACCGGCAAAAGCCTGGGCGATTTGTATCCATTGCCCGGCGATATCTCCCTGAATCTTTAATCCGGTATCTGAAGCATTGCGCCGCTGAGTAACCACCAGACAAAAATCGAGTGCTGATCCGCTGACCACATTCTCCGCATCTTCCGGCCCCCAGGCCCACTGTTCACCCGACGGGCTAATCAGCGATACCCGGACCGGCTGATCCGGAACTACCATCTCCCGGTTTTTAAAACTCCACTTAAACGTAGACACCCCTAAAAAGGCGATATGCTTGAGCCGGTCCGTACCGGGTCGATTTATCTTCAATGCATCCGCAATATCCTGGCCATGGGCCCAGGTCTCCATAATCCGGGCAGTGGCAGAACTTCTTGCACTCATGCTGGGACCATACCAGGGCACCCGGGTATCCGGTTTCAGGGCTTCAAAACCTGCCACCAGTTCCGCCCGCGCTTTGCGCCACCTTGCAAGAAGATCCGCATCAGACATTGCTCCGCCAATAGCATTGACATTTTTAAATACATCATCAAAACTTGTAATGCCTTGAAGGATTTTTTCAACCTCTGCGGCAAAGGCTTCGGAATCGGTGGCCGACAGACACGCGGTTTTGTCAAAATATGCCAGATGGCTGATCTCGTCCTTTATCGTCCAGTTATAAAAAGGCGTCACCGTCTGCCAGCCGTCGGCATCCAGATCTTTTACCATATCATCCAACGCCGCATATTCATCCGCCAGATCTTTACAAATATCTTTCATTTTTTCTCCATTAAATCCGATATTGATCTGATTCATTCAGTTGCAAGGCATAAGGGACGACGCTGTAGTGTGCTACCTTGCGTCTCAAACACAACAAAAGAAGAATCAAGCGAAGGGATGGCTAAGCTAAAAGTTCCATATACAAGGCGCAGAGATTTTTCAGGCATGAAGACATACATTTAGTATTTTAATTGTCTGAAAAATCTCTGCAACGCCGTAGATGGGACTTTTGGCGACGCCATCAATAGCCTTCGAGTTTGGCGATCACGTCACTCATTACCTCACTCGCCCCCCCGCCGATGGACAGCAGACGGGAATCCC
>CAZQLG010000319.1:0-3828 GCA_964594105.1 uncultured Desulfococcus sp.
AAGTTTTTCCAGACCACGAAAGGCCATAAATTCGAAAGAAATTTTATCTGTTGATTTTAATTCGGTTTTGATGCCGCAAATACAATTAAAAATCAATTCGTTATGTTAAATTTTCAACAATCAGTTCCTTAGAAGTCCGATCTGGACGGTTTCAGGAAGCCTGTTTTTTCGTTTGCTCATATAGAAGGATGGGTTCCTCATCATTCAGCACCACATCTTCACCAACGACACATTCCTTGACGTTTTCAAGAGAGGGAATCGTGTACATGATATCAAGCAATGCGGTTTCCATGATCGCGCGCAGCCCCCTGGCCCCGGATTTGCGTTTGGTGGCATTTTTGGCGATTGCGGCCAGGGCACTGTCGGTGAATCTGATGTTGACCCCTTCTATTTCAAAAAGTTTTTCATACTGTTTGACCAGCGCATTTTTGGGTTCGGTAAGGATTCGGATCAGGGATGCTTCATTCAGCTCTCCTAAAGTGGCGATTACCGGCAACCGTCCCAAAAATTCGGGTATAAGGCCGAATTTAATTAGATCTTCCGGCTGCAGAAGTTTTAAAAGCTCACCGATATTCTTCTCAGTCTGCTTGAAGATATTGGCACCGAAGCCCATGACCTTTTCTCCGAGCCGCCGCTTGATCACCTGTTCCAGGCCGGTGAAGGTACCGCCGCAGATAAACAGGATGTTGGAGGTATCCACCTTGACAAAATCCTGCTGAGGGTGCTTCCGTCCGCCCTTGGGCGGTACACTGGCGGTAGTGCCTTCGATGATTTTCAACAGGGCCTGCTGAACGCCTTCACCGGACACGTCCCGGGTGATGGAAGGGTTGTCGGATTTGCCGGCGATTTTGTCGATTTCATCGATATAGACAATGCCCCGTTTGGCCTTTTCAACATCATAGTCGGCATTCTGGAGCAATGCCAGGATAATATTTTCCACATCCTCGCCCACGTAACCGGCTTCGGTGAGGCTCGTGGCATCGGCGATGGTAAATGGAACATTTAAAAACCGGGCCAGGGTCTGGGCCAGAAGGGTCTTGCCGCTGCCGGTGGGCCCGATGAGCAGGATGTTGCTTTTCTGGAGTTCAACGTCACCGGTGTTGACCAGGGTATCCAGGCGTTTGTAATGATTGTAAACGGCAACGGACAGAATTTTTTTGGCGGCATTCTGTTCAATGACATATCCGTCCAGCATCTCCTTGATTTCCCTGGGAGTCAGGGTCTGGCCGATATCCCCGGTGCTTTTTTCATTTTCTTCTTCTATGATTTCACTGCATAGTTGAATGCACTCATCACAGATGTAAACGGCGGGACCGGCGATAAGCTTTTTAACCTCTTTCTGATTTTTCCCGCAAAATGAGCAGAAAAGGTTATCTTCTTCATTCCCTTTTGTTGTCATTTTTTTATCTCCGTCTCAGTCAGATCCTCCAGATCATCCCGGTTAACAATAACGTTATCAATAATGCCGTACTCACAGGCTTCATCGCCCGACATGAAATAATCACGATCTGTGTCTTCCTGAATCTGGGCAAGAGGCTTGCCGGTGTGGTTTACCAGAATATGATTCAGGGTGTCTTTCATTCGCATGATTTCTTTGGCCTGGATCGCGATATCGGATGCCTGGCCCTGATACCCGCCCATGGGCTGGTGAATCATGATCCGGGCGTTGGGCAGGGAATGCCGTTTGCCTTTTGCGCCTGCAACCAGCAGAAGTGCACCCATGCTGGCGGCCTGTCCCAGACAAACCGTGGCGATATCCGGCTTGATATATTGCATGGTATCATATACGGCCAGCCCGGCGGTTACGATCCCGCCGGGAGAATTAATATAAAAATTAATGTCTTTCCCCGGGTCCTCCGATTCCAGAAATAAGAGCTGGGCAATCAGAAGATTGGCGATTTCATCATTTATGGCGGTGCCGAGAAATACAATCCGGTCCTTGAGCAGCCGCGAATAAATATCATAGGCGCGCTCGCCCCGGCTGCTTTGTTCTATGACCATGGGAACCAATGGCATGTGGTTGTTTCTCCTTAAATTAATAATTGGGTCGGTTTTTTTGCGATACGGGTTTTTTAATCCGTTGTTTCCTCGTTCGGCGCTGTTTTTTCGGAACCGGTTTCCCCGGGTGCTTCCGGGGGTAGCTTCTCCGATTTTACTTCTGTAACAATGCTTTCTTCAATTATAAGCCTTGTCGCCTTTTTTTCAAGTAAAGAATGCTTAAAATTTTCCAGCTTGTCACCATTTTTTTTGTAAAATTCTTTGATTTCCTCAACCGAATGCTTGAAATTATCCGCCATTTCCCGATAGCCGTTTTCAAGATCGTCGGCCGATACCTCAAGTTTTTCCTGTTGGACGATCTTGTCCAGGATCAGGTACCGGCGAACCTGCTTTTCGGCTGTGTCACGATACTCTCCGGCCAGCGTTTCCTTTGATATTCCCATTTCCGCAAAGGATTTGTTGTAATAACTGAAAGACCGTTCCGCCTCTGCGATAATATTGTCCAGTTCCGCCTGGATCAGAATTTCCGGGATCTCAAATTCCTGCTGGCTGATCAAAGCTTGGGAAATCTGCTCATTCATTTCCTGTTCGGATCGTTTGTCATAGCCCTGCTGAAGGTTTTCATAAATGCCATTTTTAAGTTCCTCCAGGGTTTCATGCCGGCCCATTTTTTTGGCGAATTTGTCATCGATTTTTGGCAGAATTTCTTCCCGGATTTCATTTAATTTAACCTTGAAGGTTATGGTGAGACCGGCCAGTTTATTATTAAAATAATCTTCGGGCAGGGTGACTTCAATTTCACGGGTTTCACCGGCAGCCATGTCGATTATCTTATCATCCAGATCTTTGGCTATCTGGCCGTCACCGATTTTCATGGTAAAATTTTCCGTAAACCCGGTTTCGGCAAAAGGCTCTCCGTCTTTGAATCCTTCATAGTCGATCAAAACAAAATCACCCTCCTTGACCGGGCGCTGTTCTTCTACCGTTTGCTGGGACGCCATATTTTTCTGCAGCATTTTAAGCTGGTTTTCCAGTTCTTCATCACTGGTTTTGTAGCGTGTTTTTTTCAGTTCAAGGCCTTTGAAATCAATATCCGCAAGTTCCGGGCGGATTTCCACGACAGCATCATACGCGTAGGGTTGCCCGTTTTGCAGCTCAGGAGGTTCGATATCGGGGTTTCCCAGAACATTAAGCTTGGTCTCCTGAATGGCTTCCACAAAAGAGGCCTGAATGAGCTTGGACGAGACATCGGCATTCACATCCTTTTTGTACAGTCTTTCCAGAACCGAGCGGGGGGCTTTTCCCGGACGGAAGCCTCTGATTTTAGCTGTTTTTTTAAGGGTTTTATACGCATCATCCAGTTCGTGCGTGACATCTTCCACGGGCACTTCAATGTGCAGTATTTTTTTTACGCTGCTCACATCTTCGACGTTTACGTGCATGATTTTCCTTTCATTGTATCAAATAACCGAAATTATTAAATATATCGCAAAATTATAATTGGTGCGAGAGGGGAGACTCGAACTCCCATTCCGTTGCCGGAGCTGGATCCTAAGTCCAGTGCGTCTACCATTTCCGCCACTCTCGCATTTATTTTTAAATATAGTGCATCCTTGATCCCAAGCACCATTAAAGAAAGCAGGCGAACAGAGTTTACTCAGTTGACACCTGCCTTTTCAAAATACCAAACACAGATCGACACTGTCGAATTGCGCTTAATAATACCTTTTTTATCTTAAATGATCAAAAATAATATCAAACCTTGAAGGTGTCAAGAAAAATTGCGGGATACACTTATTCCTTGCATGGTAAAAAAAAGCATGATAAGCA
>CAZQLG010000320.1:0-3808 GCA_964594105.1 uncultured Desulfococcus sp.
GATTTAAGGAAAGCGCAAGGTGAAAGTGAATTTTTCTTTTTGCATTTTTGTAGAATTTTTTTAACTTTTTTAAAGAAAAATTATGGCTTATGTCGAATATCCAGTTATAGCTTATTAAAATTGTAAAATATAACAAAATTGTATAAAATAATATTTTTGTTTTTTTTGTTATATTGAAAGAATGTAAATTTTAATACGAAATGTTTTACAGGAAAGTTTATGCCGATGAAAAAAATGGCGCGCAATGGCCCTACCAGGTGATTAAGGTCACCGAACCCTGGAAGCCGGAAACCGTGGCAGATGCTATTTACGGGCTGCATAAGACGCTCACCGGTGATGTGCGATTTGTCATAGAAAGCCTGACCGGCATGCAGGATTTATGGGAAGGCGAAGAGCATATATTGAAATTTTATTCTCGTTCATGTCCTAAATTATATGAACTGGACACTATCGCATACTGGATCATTGAAAAAGGCGCGCATTCGAATAAATTAAAAGCGCATATCAACCAGATCGCCCAGGTCGCTATTGATCTTTCAATCAAAAGAGGCAAATCCGCCATAAAAATCTTAAAAGCGGAAAAGCGGACGCCAAAAGTCCTGGGTGAATCCTTTTATTATGCCGATGACGGAGAAGATGTTCTCCTGGAAGGGGATGGGAAATTAAAAGCCCAGCATAATTTGGGGTCTCGTATCAAAAAAATCAGGAAAAATCAGGGGATGTCCCCAAAAGAACTGTCCAAATTGATTGGAGTCACACCCAGCAATATTTCACAAATAGAAAGCAACCTGATTTATCCATCTTTACCGGCTCTGTATAAGATTGCGGAAAATCTTTCCGTTGAAGTGAGTTCTTTTTTTCAGGATAAAACCTTGCCTGTCAAAACCGTTTTTCTCAAGGGCAAGGGCGTTAAGATCAGTATGCCGGATATGCCCAAAGACAGTATCTATGCCCGGCAGCTGACCCCCGCCGGACCTTGATGGTAAAGTTGGAGCCCTACCTTATCCAGATTTTGCCGGAAAAAAAGCTTTCCTCTCATTTTTTTGTTCATAAAGGCGAAGAACTCGGCTATGTGCTGTCGGGTAAGATAAATGTCGTCAGCCAGAATGAAACGCATATGTTAGCTGCCGGTGATACAGTGTACCTGAAATCTGATATTCCGACCCAATGGGTCAATCCCGGACCGGAGACGGTTAAGCTGTTATGGCTCAAGGTTAAATAGTCGCTGGCTTCCGTGGGTGACACGGGCAACTGGTTGTCCGTGTTCCGAAGGAACAAGAGGGGGAATTTAACAATCTCCAATATTTCTCATATGGATAATCCCTTTTGCGCTTCGCGCACTGGCAAAAATTTCCAGTGTCACCCGTGACCCCATCTTCATTCGTTAATCTGCGCAATAAATCAGTAAGATTTTGATGCACCGACAATTAAGGATCATACTCCACAATACCCCAAAATAACGTTTTATAGTAAGTTGCAGTTTTCTGGCCCGAGCGGCAAATTTGTATCCATATCACCGAAATTTAAGTTGAAAAATGATTCATTCCCTACACATACTTACTTTACATATTTTTATAGAATAAAATTTTTTTTGTAAAAATAGTAAAATTTTCTTTACAATTTAATGTATATGATTTATATTTTAATCATTAAATTTACTTGGTTCGTAACCAAAATAAAAGAAAGGGAATTAATAATGGAATGGGCCGGGGGGAAAATAAAGGATTTAATAAAGGAAAATAAAATTTCCATTGTTAAATTGGCAAAACTGACAGGGGTTTCTAGGCAGACTGTAAATGACTGGATAAACGGCCAGGCCCCCAAGGGTAACCACCTGATTGCTATTTGTAAAATATTTAACATCAATCCTGACCTGCTATTCTCAAATGAATACGATGGTTCAATTTCTGTTCCGGTGACCAGAACAAGAAGAACAGCTAAGGTCACGCGTGCCCTGCAAAAAGATGCTCTGAATTTAGCAAAAGAGTATGATCTGTTTTTCAGAAATGATAATAGCGCAGGGGTATTTCCGGTTATCAGGGGACAAAATCGAACTAATAAAACAGCAAAAAAAATTGCGCTGGAAATAAGAGCGCTGGCAGGGTTTGACAAAAAGCTTCCGCCTGACCACGAGCATGTTTTTGAGCTTATGGAAAAACTTGGCATCAAGATTATATTCAGAGATTTTCCTGAAAAAATAAAGGCATATGCGTTTTATACCAGAATTCATGAGCATCGCGTTGTGTTTATCAACAATACGACAAATATTTTAGACCTGATTTTTCCGCTCTTACATGAATCCGTACATGCGGTTCGAGATGAATTCCGAGTAAATGACGGTTTTGATGAAGAAGAGGAATTGTTTTGCGACATGGTTGCCAACCACATCCAGTTCCCGGATGAATATATTAAAACGGTTTATAGTGTTATCAAAAATATAAAGACAACAGGTGCGCGGATCAATGCACTCAAGGAATTCGGCAGACAGAATTGCCACGCGATATTCGGACTCGCCAAACAGATTCAATCCATTAATCCTGACATCAATCTTAAAGTTGGTGGTGCGGATACAAATTTAAAAAAAGAATTTTTTACAATCGGAGAAATTCTTTTCCAGGAAAATGATCCCAGAGACTATGTACACATGATAATGGAGTTAAGCCCGCTTTTTACTCGTACACTTCTCAATCAAATTGACGGTATTACAGACAGAAAGCTTGGGGAAATCATCGGGATTGATAATATGCTGGATTCAAGACCGATTAAGGACGAGTTGCTGCGGTTGAAAAAGGCGGTTCCATGATATGAATATCCTTTGTGATACTTGCAGTATTCTGATGTTGATACGGATAGCGCCGAATATGTTTTGTGATCCCCGCTATGAATGTGTGACTATCCATGAAGTGCATCAGGAATTATTTCGTACCCAGAAATCTAAAGACAAGTATCCCTGGCGATTAAAATATAAGTCCAAAATTAAGGCATTAGGATCATCAAAGATCAAGAAAGACGACCGTGATCTCTATTTTAAAGCTATCAGAAACATGATTCAAGCAGGAAAAACAAACAAAAAAACGGGTCATTTTTTTAACCTCAGTTACGCTGACCAGATAATCGCCGCCTGTTCACTTGCCCACAATTTCAAGCTGACTACAGTCGATGGGGACTTAAATGACTTTATCATTCAAGAATTTTCCGGAGCCACGATTTCACCCTTGGGCATTATCAATGACTGGATAAAAAAAGGGATTCTCAAGTGGAATGACGAACTTCAGGCAGTGTTTGAAGACTGGGATAAGTGCAATGAAGCACCCCAATCAAAAAACGAAATTAGAAGATTTGAGAAATTATCAAGGTATAAATACACAGGTCCGTAATGAGCGTTAATCAAGAAAAAGAAATAAAGATTGGGCTGTCTGGCTTTCTTAGGCAGATAGCCCGTCAAATGGCACACGAATTCCGGGGATACAATTCGGAATTTTTCAGTATGAAAAATTTTGCAGTCAAGGGGGTCAAATTTGCCCTTGACTCATTAAAAATTTATATAAGAGCCAAAAGTAGACTTGATCCCCTCTTTTTTCGGGCTATGAATACGATACCCGAGGCAGACTGACCGCATCGACGGATAATGTTTTTTCCTGGGACACTTTTTTACATGATCGATGCAGCCGACGGCAACAAGGTCTATTCTTATTGGAATGGTTGGCAATAAAAAACAGATACCTATCTGGAACAGCGGGGGCGTTTGTGAATACAATTTAATAATTCAGTTGATATATCATTTTGATTGTGTAAAATGATTTTTTGG
>CAZQLG010000321.1:0-3803 GCA_964594105.1 uncultured Desulfococcus sp.
GCGCCGGTGATTGCCACAATAAATTTTTTTTTCATCACATCCACCGCCGAACCAGTTCATCCGTCAGAATACCGACAAATAAAAGCACCGAAATCACACTGTTGACATGAAAAAACGCGATATTGATATTTTTTAAATCATGTGGGTTAACCAGCTTGTGTTCAACAACAAACAGGAAGCCGATCACACACACCGTTATCAGGAAAACCGCCTGCATATCAAATATGAAATAAACCGTTAAAAAAAACACAAAAGATGCTGCATGCAGGACAGAGGAGAGGTTCAGCGCGTTGTGAACCCCAATTTTTGACGGCAGGGAAGACAGCTTTTGGTCCTGGTCAAATTCCGCATCCTGGCATGCATAAATAATATCAAAGCCGGCAATATACGTCATCAGGGCGCAAGACAGGCATAAAATTCCCCATGAAAACGTGCCGGTTGCCGCAATCCAGGCGCCCATGGGTGCCAAAGAAATGGCAAATCCCAGGTACAAGTGGCACCACTGGGTAAAGCGTTTGGTATAGGAATACCCGAACAATACTCCGAGCACCGGAATTGAAAAATATAAGCAAAGTTTGCTGAGCATGGCCGCAGCAAAAATAAAAATTGCCGATGAAATCACCACAAAACTGACTGCCAATGCTATGGACAATTGACCGGACGGAATTTCACGATTCATGGTCCGCGGGTTTTCACGATCAAAACCAACGTCTGCGATCCGGTTAAATCCCATGGCTGATGAACGGGCACTGACGGCCGCAACGATAATCCAGAGAATATCGGCAATCCCCAGCGAGTATTCCCTGTATGCCAGCACCACAGCTGACAGCACAAACGGCAGCGCAAAAATAGTATGTGAAAACTTGATCATCCGGCCGTAGGTTGTTATTTTTTCAACCATTGCCTTCACGGAAACGAACGGCTTTAAATTGTTTGACATAATCAGGACAGCCCCACCCCATCTATTACCGCACCGCAATCCGGGCATTTGCTATCAATAATTTTATTTTCCGACACATGATAGCCCTTTCGGTCGATCAATTTAACGCCGCAGCTATAACAGAATGTATTCTCGCTGTTTTCACCGGGAACATTTCCGGTATAAACATATTTTAAGCCGGCATTGATCCCGATATTCCGGGCCATAAGCAACGTCTCCACGGGCGTTGGCGGACGGTCTGTCAACTGATAGGTTGGATAAAACCGGCTGACATGCCACGGGGTATTGTCTCCAAGTTCGTTGACAATAAATGCCGCCAGGTCTTTCAATTCTTTTGGATCATCATTTAAACCGGGAATCAAAAGGGTTGTCACCTCCACAAAAATATCCATCGCCTTCATCTTTTTTAATGTTTCTAAAACCGGCGATAATCTGGCGCTGCACATTTTTTTATAAAAATTATCGGAAAAGGCCTTTAAATCCACATTGGCTGCATCCAGAAACGGGCTGAGCATATCAATGGCTTCAGCAGACATATACCCATTGGAAACAAAAATATTTTTAATAGCTTTGTCATGTGCCAGTTTCGCCGTGGCCAGGGCCAGTTCAAAAAACACCGTGGGCTCATTGTATGTATACGCGATGGATTGACAGTTTCCCTTTACTGCCCCGTCAACAATATCATCCGGCGTAAATAATTTTCCCGCAATCCGGCCGTCATGGTCAGCTGGCATATGTGCAATGTCCGCATTCTGACAAAAACGACATTTTAAGTTGCACCCCACGGTTCCAACCGAATATGACAACGTGCCAGGATAAAAATGATACAATGGCTTTTTTTCAATAGGATCAATATGGCTGGCAATGACTTTGTCATAGACCAGGGTTTTGAGGTGTCCGTTTTTATTTTCCCGCACACCGCAGATACCCCGGCGACCGTCTTTTATAATACACTGGTGACTGCATAAATTACACTGAACCGTATGGTCTTTTAACGGTACATAAAGCAATGCTTCCATGGGGAGTCCCTCCTACCTTCTACCTTTTACCTTAAACCTTATGCCTATTACTTACCTTCTTCTCCGCACAACTCACCGGCCGGCTGTTTGACGCAACCGCATTAGCGGAGAGGGACTTTAATTTCAAGGGCGTTGTCCTGAACCGGGGTACCGGCTGCGCCATAATGCCGGCAAACGCACCGAACGGACTTTTCCGTGCCAATTTAGATCGCTCAAAATTATCGACCAGCTGGTTTGTCATGCCGGGAAAGTGACAGGTTGTCTGCCAGGTAATGGGCACATCTCCCAGAAGAGAGGTAAATAAATATTTAATTTCATTGATACTGAAAAACCGGGCCCGATTATAAACGGTTGATTTAAAAATTCCCCTGATCCGGCGCTGAAACGCTTTTAAGGCATATTTGTTCAGGGCACCGACAAACACACCGTCTTTTGCCACCCGACAGGCCTCTGCCAGCGCCTTTCGGGGATCATCCACGAATTCAAGGGACAGGCAAAGTGTGGCATACTCAAACGAATTGTCCTCAAACGGCAAATCTTCTGCATGCTTACGATGCAAATCCACACGGTGTCCGACATTTTTTTTCGCAATATCAAGCATATAAGGAGAAGGGTCCACGCCGGTAAGCTGAATCCCTTTGCCGATAAACGGCATCAGACTGGCCCCCGCACCGCAACCGATATCAAGAAGCCGTTCCCCGAATCGGGGGTGCAGCATCTTGAGCATCAACCGGGTTTCCAGATCAATGACTCTCTGGTTGCCAGCTTTATTAAGCCATTGATCGTATGCAACAGCATCATTAAAATCAAATACATAACCCATCGGTAGAATGTAATTAAATAAAGTGATTTTTTCAAGGAGAAAGCAGAAACCAAAGATATTTAATGCAGGATATAAAATAACGGGATTTATTTCAGGTCTTTTTCCGGCGCCATAAATCCGGTTTACGCTTTAATTTTTTATGCCTCTTTTTATAAATCAATGATATAGTAATTATTTTTTATCTTGTTCATATGAATACAGATTGATAGATTTTAAAAACCGGTAACCACGATAAATAAAATGAATACAGGTTAAAAATGAAATTTTATAAATACCATGGCCTGGGAAATGATTATATTGTTATCGATCCGGCTGACCAATCCAGTGAATTGTCGAAATCTGACATTCGAACAATCTGCCACCGGAATTTCGGCATCGGTTCTGACGGAATCCTGCTGGGGCCGATCCAGACAGAAAAAGCTGATTTTTCGGTCCGGATATTTAACCCGGACGGCAGTGAGGCGGAAAAAAGCGGCAACGGCTTACGAATTTTCTCCCGGTATTTACATGATAAAAAACAGGTTTCAAACAAACCGTTTACTATCTCAACCATTGGCGGAATGGTTGAATCCCGGATCCATGATAACGGCTTGATCTCTGTGGATATGGGTATCGTGAGTTTTGACAGTGATAAGATTCCCGTCACCGGCCCCAATCGCCAGGTGTTAAATGATACGATTGAAGTTGACGGACAAAAAATTACATATTGCGGGGCCACCATCGGCAACCCCCATTGTATAATCATTCGGGATGAAATATCTCCCGAACTGGCTAAACGAATCGGCCCGAAACTGGAAATTCATCCGAATTTTCCCAACCGGACCAATGTGCAGTTTATGAAAATCATTGACCGGTCCAATATTGAAATTGAAATATGGGAACGCGGGGCCGGTTACACCCTGGCATCCGGGAGCAGCAGCTCGGCATCTGCGGCTGTGGCCTGGCAACTCGGACTCACAGACCCGGAAATGACTGTGCACATGCCGGGGGGCAAACTGAATATTTTAGTTCACAAAGATCT
>CAZQLG010000322.1:0-3802 GCA_964594105.1 uncultured Desulfococcus sp.
TCAATTTCAGTTTCAGAATCCATGATATAGATAATGTCATTGTAAAGCAGGGTTAAAAATGCTGTTTTTACCGTCAACTTATTTACCCATCTATAGTCCCTGTTATGAAAAACCTTGAAATATCTGTTTTCAATGAACCGGCACAAAGGCGCCATATCTCCTTTTTGATAAACAAGTTTTGCAGCGTCTCTACCATCATCCCTGTCGTCGGGTTCAGGCAGCAGCATTTTATGAATTCGATCTACATAAAGGCTTTTCATGACAAGGTTCGGCACTTTTAAGATTACTTCAAGATTTTCTGTGTCCTCTGAAATGGTCAACACACCAAAATAATAGAGAAAAGAGACCAGAAAAGTATTGCCTTCGGATTTATCCGCCAGCATCTCCCTGACACCAAAACGGTCTTCAATATCGGATATGGTAACTTCATGATTTTTCTGCATCAGATTCATTAAAAGATCTCTTCCTTTGGAAATCTGAGCGATATATTCAAGTTTTGATTCATCCACTGCAAGATTTGAATCGAGCATTTTTCTTGGATATTTGCATGACTTTTCAAACTGTTCAAAAAAGTATAAACAAAGCGTTGGATTATAAATAGTTTCATCAACCGTATGGGAAAAAGAATATCCATCATAATAGGTCTGCATCAGATTTACAGCTTCCCGGATTTTTCTCTTTTCAAAACCACAATTATCAACGATTTTTTTAATCACACCCTCAATTTCATTTCGTCTGAATCCGCACAGATCAAAAAATTCAGGCTCAAAATAGATATTTTTGGCAATATTATATCCGCTGGTAATATCGCTCATGACAACAGGGGAGACCCCCGTTATAAACACTCGGTCAAACATGGAACCTGATGTGGCGGATTTTACAGCCTTGAAAAAAGTTCTCAAGGGCTCTTCATTATGTACAAGCGCTTCATATCTTTTTTTATCGCTCCGTACACCCATCATTACCGTATTGGCAAAATTATCATACTCATCTATGAGAAGGTAAACCGGGTATGGGGTCATGCGGACTGAACTGACCAGGGATTTTAAAGAGTATATCGCATCGTCAAAGTTGACTTTAATTTGAGGCAGGTCATACCCTTTATAGTTATAAAAAGCATAAAATTCTTCAATACAACCGTTGATGTGATTAAACAGCGCCTTTTTCACCGCTTCAGCATTTCCGGTGGAATCAACGCAGGAAAAATCGAATTTCAAGATAAAATATGAGTTTCGTAATGGTGTCGGATTTTTGCCGATTTTTAAATTGCCGAAAATTGACTCAAATTCGTCTTTTTTGGCCACGTCATAATAATTTTCCAGCATTGAAAGGAGAAGACTCTTTCCAAAACGCCTGGGACGAATAAAAAGCTGGGAATCAGATTTTTCAAGGAGATTAATTTTCTCTGTTCGGTCGCAGTAAAAATAACCCTGCGTATTAATTTTTTTAAAATCGGATACGCCATATGGGAATTTCATTATTTCCTCCTTACCTGTATAAAGTAAGACGCAATTTTTTTGCTACATCAGCATTATAATTTTATACCACAAAACACGAAGCCCACAGAGTAAATGATTCTAACGGCCGGGCCGTCTTACGCAGCGTCTGGTTTGATGTCATTGAATATACTTACCTATCATTAAGGCGTCAATTCATTAATATATGGCGTTCCACCGGGCGTGATCGTACCCGAACCTATTGTATTGCCCATTCAGAAACGGCATCTTCCGCCCCGGGGCGGTGTTAAATCTTCCTTCGGGCAAATAAGATTCAAAAATCGTCTCAATGCCAAAATTGTGATAATTCTCCGTTGTTTGTGCAACTCCCATCTGTAATTGATGCCTGATCATAGGGTCGTCTTAAATGGCGGTCAATATTTGAATTATGGAATAAATTTCATAATTTCCCAATAAATTATGTAATAAACTTCACAATTTGAAGTTTATCATAAAATGATAATTACACGGTAAGCTTTAATTATTATGATTATTAGATGGTTGCAAATGTACAACCTTGAGCGGTAGTGCGGTATGATTATTGCATGCAATTTGAACAGATTATAGTGGTTATTTTGAAATCATAAACAATTCAATCTGTAAATTGCCTGCGGAATTTTTTATCCAGTTATTCTTCTCTTTATGTGGTTTCAATTTCGTCCAGGCCCTTTCGGTGATATGTCTGTGATTACGGGTGCTGTTCAGACAGGCCCCAAGGGGTATCTTTCTCTCACCGACAATATTTTTTCCAATGCCAAGGTCTTCGACTACAAGGAGGAATTCGTCGCCTATCCCAGGCTCCTGAACGATCCGATGGAAAGTAACGGCGGCCTTGATCCGGATGAAGATATCATTGGATCTCTCACCGACTGGAATGATGATGAACACAATTACCCGGACTATCCGACAAAATGTGATGACTGGGATGATGATGAAAAAGAATGCGGCTGTGGGGAAGATGGCGTTGACCCGCCTGTTGAACCGGGTGTGTAACCTAAAATTATTTACAGAGGAGTCAGATATGAAAAAGCTTATTTTTGTGTTGGTATTCTTTTTGGGGTGTTACGGTGTTGTCTGGGCAGATACGGTGGGGGATATCAATAATGACGGGCAGGTCGGGCTTGAAGAAGCGGTGCATGCCCTTCAGGTAACATCCGGTATGAAGACAGCAACTTCCTCGGATTCCCTGACATACGATATGGAGGAATACATGGAGCAGGCTGGTTGCACATATTACTATCGTGAGATTGAGTATGCGTCTGGAGAAGTCCGAACAGGGGTTGGTGTACACAGCCTTGCCAACGAAACCGTTAATGAACAGGCGGTTTTAGCTTCAACAATCGAAGCCGGGATGTGGGCCGGGGATGTCGACTACTCTGTTATCGGCGACGCCAAGATAGAATACCTTGGCTATAAGTGGGGTGGTGATGAGACGTATGACTGGTATGATCCACCAGTTGTCATTGGATTGAGGAGTATAAAAACAGATGATAAAATTCTGAATATTTTTACTAATTCATACAACAAAATCAGATACAGAGAGTATACATTCCTTGGCATAGAGAATGTGACCGTTCCGGCTGGAACATTTAACGACTGCATAAAAATACTTCAAAAAAGAAGTCATAATGGAATATGCAATATTAGTTATAAGGCCAAAGGCATTGGTACTGTAAAAAACACTAGATCGGATGCTTCAGGAAACGGCTATATCCAGGAGCTGACAAACGTTAAAAAAGCTGATGGGACATACCTTTCTGATAATACAATCTGTTCAGGTCAGGGAATATGGGCTGCTGATGGAATGACCCCGAACTCAGGTAGCTTATATATGGCTTACATTTCCCAAAATCTCCCCATATATACATCCGTAACATTGTCAGGGTTTTCTGGTTGGCCGAATACTTTCTATCTTAAATCTTCCGATGGAAGTAATTTTTCTCCTGATCCTGAAGCGTATTCCGATCTGCCGGACATTTCCATTACAATTGAAAACAATCAAATTTCAGGGGCTTATCATTATTCTGATTGGGATGGAAATTTTATGATCAGTTTAAGCGGTATCATGGTGTGCGAATAAAATAGAGATGGCATGGCGCATATACCCGAGCGGTGGGATGGACCGGACCATGTCTATTTTGTGACCGTGGTTACCCGAAAACGGGTGCCGGTATTTGCGGATCGAGCCTGGTGCCGTGAATTGCAAAGTGCCTTTAAGGATCGGAAGTGAAATAAATTGAACAAAGATTGCGAAGGATTTTGGTTTGCCTTCAAGGCGTGTTAAGGGCCGCATACTTTACGTATGT
>CAZQLG010000323.1:0-3801 GCA_964594105.1 uncultured Desulfococcus sp.
AGAATTTGGACTTCCAAATAACTCGTCCATAATCTTTTGAAATGATTGACAAGTTATTTTCTCATACAGTGGTGATGCGTCACCATGAAAAGCTTTTTACGACGACATCAAGGATAAGATGGCAATAGAATTAACCCGACAGCATATTTTTTTATAATCAATTTATCCGGGTCCCGGTCAGAAGTTATCCATGAAAACCCTTCTTTACGCATCGGCAAAATAGACGCATGCAGTGTATAAACCTGTCCGGCTTCTGCGGTAAACGTCAGATACTGATTAAAATATAGATATTTATGTAAAAAAGGATAATCAAGCACGGCCTCGAAAAACAGCGTATGCTTTCCGGGGTGAACGGCAATACTGGATTCATCCGTGTATAATGGCACATTTCTATCAATGGAGATAATATTCACAGGCGTAAACATTTTATCACCCGGCTTGATAATGGCGATTTCCTCATCAGGCAAATACGGCCCGATATATTTTTTTTCCGGGCCGCAGGCAATGAGCAAGCCGGATAAAAGAATAAGGATAAAAAAAAGAAGGCTTGATCGCCGCACGATTCTTAAAAAAGAAAAAACAGTCAATTCCACAGTCGATTCCATGGACACTTCCTCTTTAGAGTAATTTCAATTTATATAATAATGCACTTCCAACCGACGAATTATAAGCATTCACAGGGTGCGGCAGATGTGAGGCGGCGAGCACATAGACGTACTCATGTACTTCAAGTGCTCGGCAACAAGGCAGATGCGGTGCCCTGTGAATGCTTACAAAAAACTTACTTAGCCAGTACCTGCATGGCGACGGAAAGATGCTGCTGGGCTTTCCGGACTTCCGGGTCTTTCACATACTGCATTGTTTTCATAAATGATCCTGAAAACTTTTTTTCCAGTGCTTCACCTTTTTCGCGTAATTTTTTAAACGCTTCCGGCTGATTTTTTTCATCTTTTAATTCCGGGTATTTTTCAGATATTTTTTTCATTTTGGGTCCGAGCACCGCCATCCTGTCGGCAAATTTATGCATTGCATCAGCAACGTTGCCGGCATTATCCGCCTTCTCTATACTGTCCGTATAATTTATCATCACATCCAAAAATTCTTCATTGACGCCCACGGCATCACTATATTTCCCCCCACACCCAATGGACACAATCACCAAAAAACTAACTAAAACGAAAGCTGTTTTTTTCACCAGACGCCCTCCTCTTCTCATACATTATTGATATTCATCGCCCGTAACAAAACCCACCGGAATAATTAATATTTGACGCATGAATGTCTTTTTTCCTGTTAAAACGCCCCCAGTTGGCAGGATTTTATCTTAACCCCCAGTGTTTCACATGCCCCGCTGACGGCCATTTTTCGGACACCGAATTTCTTCGCCAGCTTCCATGCGGATTTACACGGCAACCGGTCGTTGACCAGTTCATTTTTGATCGCCGCTGCCAGCTCCGGCACCACCACATCGACCGGCTTTACAATTCTTTTATTCGGCTTATAACCGAACAATCCCAGCTGACACTTTACCAGGTCCAGCTTCAATTGATCGGCATATTCACCCACAGCGGCCGGTGATGTGTCCAATTGGCCGGCAATATCAAACGCCACCGCACAGGGGAGTTCATTTCCCTTAGCTCTTTGAGCAAGTATATTTTGTATGTTTTCATCAGACATTTTAGTTCCCCGATTATTATATTCCTTTTAAATTCCAATCAAATTATTATATCGAAATATAAAGAGAAAAACAATATAAAGATAATCTGTGTATGTTATCCTGGAATCATAAAAAACCGCTTATTTCACTTGAACAAAATCAATGGGTCTGTTAATAATTTTTGATTACAGGCCTTGATTTTCGGCATCACCGGATTAATTTCCATGCTGTCTCGTTTTAATTTATAAATATTTTACCTGCCTTATGCCATTTGAGATTAAACGTAAACCCACCCGTCAAATTCATATGGGCGATGTAGCCATCGGCGGCAACGCGCCAATAGCCGTTCAGTCCATGACCAACACCCACACCCAGGATATCGCGGCCACCGTCGCCCAAATCCAGCGACTGGAAAATGCCGGCTGCGAAATCATCCGGGTGGCAGTGCCGGATGAAGAAGCGGCATCGGCCATTTCTATGATAAAAAAAGAAATATCCATCCCTTTAATTGCCGACATCCATTTTGATTATAAACTGGCTATGTTATCAGCTGAATCCGGGGCGGACGGCCTCCGCATCAATCCCGGAAACATCGGCAGTCACCGCAGAATAAAGGCAGTGGTGGATTGTGCAAAAACAAATGACATTCCCATCCGGATCGGTGTGAATGCCGGTTCCCTGGAAAAAGAACTCATCAAAAAACATGGCGGGGTGACGGTTGACGCGTTGGTTGAAAGTGCGTTAAACCAGATTGAATTGATGGCATCATTTGATTTTTCAAATATCAAACTGGCCATCAAGTCCTCCAGCGTCCCCCAGAGTATTGATGCCTACCGGCAACTGTCCGCCAAAACCGATTTTCCATTGCATGTGGGCATTACGGAGGCGGGCGGGCTTTTTTCAGGCATTGTAAAATCATCCATCGGCATCGGCATGCTTCTGGCCGAAGGCATCGGTGATACCCTGCGCGTGTCCCTGACCCGTGATCCGATCGAAGAAGTGCGGGTGGGCTTTGAAATCCTCAAATCATTGGGAATCCGTCAGCGGGGACCGGAAATTATCTCCTGCCCCACCTGCGGCCGGTGTAATATTGACCTGTTTCCCATTGCCGAAGCAGTTGAAAAAGCCCTGATGACCAGAACCGCACCTATCAAGGTAGCTATTATGGGGTGTGTGGTAAATGGACCGGGAGAGGCTAAAGAAGCGGATGTGGGAATCGCCGGCGGTGACGGATTCGGTATTCTTTTCAAAAAAGGAAAAGTTATTAAAAAGTTTCCCCAGGAACAACTGGTGGAGGAACTGCTCAAAGCAGTTGATGAATTTGAAAAACAGGATTAAAAATATATTTGTAACTACCCAGCCAGTTACAAACAACATTTAAACCACCCGTTCGCGATGCTCACTTGAGAGCACAGAGAACACGGAGAAAAACTGTTTATTATTTTCTCTGAGATCTCCGTGTTCTCTGTGGTTAAAAATATCAAAGCTGAACAAATACATAATTTTCAAAATAAAAAGAAAAGATTGAGGAAGTAAATGGCAAAACAAGCAAAAACAGCGATTGAACCGACACGCGAAGAAAATTATCCGGAGTGGTATCAGGAAGTTATCAAGGCATCAGACATGGCGGAAATATCCCCGGTCAGGGGATGCATGGTCATCAAACCTTGGGGCTATGCCCTGTGGGAAAATATTGTCCGCGTATTAGATGACAAGTTTAAGGCAACCGGTGTTAAAAATGCCTATTTCCCGCTGTTTATTCCCATCAGTTTTCTTGAAAAAGAAGCCGAGCACGTGGAAGGGTTTGCCAAGGAGTGCGCGGTTGTGACCCATCACCGCCTGGAACAGGGTGAAGACGGCCACCTGGTGCCGGCTGGAAAACTTGCCGAGCCTTTAATTGTCCGTCCCACCTCGGAAACCATTATCGGCGACTCTTTTTCCAAATGGGTCAAGAGCTATCGCGACCTGCCAATTTTGATCAACCAGTGGGCAAACGTGGTACGCTGGGAAATGCGGACCCGGATATTTTTACGGACCAGTGAATTTTTATGGCAGGAAGGTCATACCGTTCATGCCACCAGAGAAGAAGCGGTGGACCGCACCCAGATGATGCTCGACGTTTATAAAAAAATGGCGGAAGAATA
>CAZQLG010000324.1:0-3785 GCA_964594105.1 uncultured Desulfococcus sp.
GCCACTGCCACTTCTTCTGCCGGAGCTTCGGCCTTTTCTGCTTCAGCCAGTTTTGCCTGGCCGTTTAATTTTTCCTGGAGATTTTCTTTTAAAATTGCGCCAAAACTGGACGGCGCCGGTTGGGATTTATTAACATATTCTTCAAGAATCGACTGGTCATCATCGTCGCCAATGCGTTTAATGGACAATCCGATACGCCTGTCGTCCGTATTAATATTCATGACCTTGGCTGACAACATGCCGCCGACTTCATACTGGCCGACCGGGGTTTTAATTTTTTCTTTGCTGATCTCTGAAACATGAACCAGTCCTTCGATCCCTTCTTCCAGTTCAATAAAAATACCAAAATCAGTAATATTGGTAATCGTCCCATTGATCTCGGTTCCAGACGGATAACGTTCCGCAACAGACTTCCAGGGATCATCTTCCAACTGCTTGATGCCCAGTGAAAAACGCTCGTTGGATTTATCAATATCCAGCACTTTTGCCTGAACAGTATCTCCCTTTTTATACATTTCAGACGGATGCTTGATGCGTTTAATCCAGGATATGTCAGAGATATGAACCAGGCCGTCAATATCATCATCAATGCCGATAAAGATACCGAAATCAGTGATATTTTTTATTTTCCCCTCAATGGTGGAGCCAATAGGATATTTTTCACTGATCATGTCCCAGGGATTCGGACTGATCTGTTTCATGCCCAAGGAAATCCGGCGATTTTCCGGCCGGATATCCAGCACAATCGCTTCGACAATTTCACCTGCTGTCACCACTTTAGACGGGTGACGGACTTTGCGGGTCCATGACATTTCAGAAACATGGATTAATCCTTCGATGCCCACTTCGACTTCAACAAATGCACCGTAATCCGTTAAACTGACAACCTTACCATTGACTTTTGTCCCGACAGGATATTTTTCCTGTGCAGTTGTCCATGGATCCGGAACCAGCTGCTTCATTCCCAGAGAGACTCTTTCGTTTTCCTTGTCAAATGACAACACTTTTACATTAATGGTATCACCGACACTATGCAATTCGGAAGGATGCTTAACCCTGCCCCATGAAATGTCCGTTATATGCAACAGGCCATCCACACCACCGAGATCGACAAAAATGCCGTATTCCGTTATATTTTTAACCACACCTTCCAGAACACTGCCTTCTTCGATGGAAGCCAGGGTGGCAGACCGTTGTGATTCACGTTCAGATTCCAGAATCGCGCGTCTTGAAAGAACAATATTATTTCTTTTACGGTTGAATTTTAACACTTTAAAGTCAAATGACTTTCCAACCATTTCGTCAAGATTACGGATGGGTCGTAAATCGGCCTGAGAACCGGGAAGAAACGCCTGGACACCGACATCTACTGAGAATCCGCCTTTAACCCGATTGGTAATCACACCTTCGATGGTACCGTCTGCGTCATGGATTTCCTTAATTTCTACCCAGACCTTGACTTTGGCCGCTTTTTCTTTTGAAAGGATGACCCGTTCCTCATCTTCATCCCACACTTCAATCATGACCTCAACTTTGTCATTTAAATTGACATCCACTTTCCCGTTTTCATCTTTAAATTCATGAATGGGGATCTGGCCTTCTGATTTATAGCCGACATCAACAAGAACGTGATCTCTGTCAACAGAGATAATTGTACCGACAACGACTTCTCCCTCTTCAAACTGCTTGAGGCTTTCTTCGTACATTGCCATCAAGTCTTCCATGCTTTGATCGGAATCATCATCCGCTATGGCAACATCTGCTGCCAATTGTGAATCATTTTCCATCTCCGCATCTGTGTTGGTCTGATCATTTTCAGAATTGTTTACAAAATTTTCCATTAAATTTTTTCTCCTTTAGCCGATTTTTTTTATACCGGCCTGGCGCAGGCGCTGGCTCGGTATATCCAAATTTAAATAGCAGATCTGATTTCAAAAAACAACATATAAATTTCACAAATGGCGTTTTTTAAAAAAAATCTATTTTCAGATTTTTTATCGGAAAGGATCAAGGCGTTGCTGCAATCTTTTCATTGATATGTTTCATCATCTGTTCAATCACGGATTCAACGGAATATTGCGTTGAATCGATCAAAATAGCATCGTCTGCGGGTTTCAGCGGCGCCACTTCTCTTGAAGCGTCATTACTGTCCCGGCGGGCCATATCCTTTTCAACTTCTGCCAATTTCTGAGGTGATTTTTTTTCTTCAAGCTCTTTATGGCGCCGGGATGCCCGAACCCGAACATCCGCTGTCAGGAAAAACTTAACATCCGCTTCCGGAAACACGACCGTTCCCATATCACGCCCTTCAAAAACAGCCGCTTTTTCCACGCCCAGTTTACGCTGAAGTCCCAGTAACGCTTTTCTCACCACAGGACGCGCGGAAACCGCCGAAGCCATCAAGGACATTTCCGGTGTCCGAATATAATCTGATATATCGGTTTCTCCGGAATACAGGTTTACGCCCTGATTATTACGGACAAATCTCAATTCCAGATCATCGCACAGGGCCTTCAGGCGGTGATCATCATCTGGCGATATCCCCTTTGCCTTTGCCTCAAATGCGACTCCTCTGTAAAGCGCACCCGTATCAATATATTTATATAGCAACCGGTCCGCCAGCGCCTTGCTCACAGTCGTTTTTCCTGCCCCTGCCGGGCCGTCGATGGTGATAACGAGTTTCTTCATGCCATATCCTTTTTTCTATTCCAAAACCGTTTTCAACGCGTTTAAAAACCTGACATTTTCCGCATGGGTTCCGATGGATATCCTTATATACTCAGGGTATCCATAAGACTCCATGGATCTAACAATAACCCCCTGCCGGAGCATCTTTTCAAAAACATCCCCGGCATTTTGTTTCACATCAATCAGGAAAAAATTGGCCTGCGTGGGAAAACTGACGATGCCCATTTCTTTGAGCCGGTTCTGAAGAATTTCCAATTCTGTGTGAATCAAGGTCCGTGTTTTATTTAAAAATGCCTCGTCATCCAGGGCTGCCGTGGCACCTGTTTGGGCCAGCAAATTGGTGTTAAACGGCTCCCTCACCCGGTTGCACATAGCAGCCATCTCCGATGGCATGACACCATAACCGATTCTGATTCCGGCAAGGCCATATGCTTTTGAAAATGTTCTTAACACGGCAATGGGCCGTTCTTCTGCAATCTGGAATAGGCCGTTTAAACATTCCGGCGAACGGGCGAATTCAATATACGCTTCATCCAGGACCACCACAATCTCCGGCGGCAGTTTCTCCATAAATTTCTCAAATTCTTTTGTTTTGATAAAACTGCCCGTGGGATTATTCGGGTTGGTGATAAATATCATCCGCGTTTTGTCTGTTACCGCATCGGCGATGGCGGACAAATTCAGCGACAGATCCGCCAGTGGCACAAATACCGGCACGGCGTTGACGGTTTTGACATAGATCTCATACATGAGAAATGACGGATCGGTCATCACCGCCTCGTCCCCAGGAGACAAATAGACCCGTGTCAGCATGCCGATCACGTCATCAGAACCGTTGCCCAAAACAACCTGAGAAGGAGCCACGTTTAATTTTTTTGCCAGCTTATTAACCAGACAATGTCCGCTACCGTCCGGATAGCGGTGCAGATTTCCAATGGCCGTTTGCATGGCTTCAACCGCTTTGGGGGAAGGCCCCAGCGGATTTTCATTCGATGCCAGTTTAACGGGATCTTTAATCCCATATTCCCTTTCCAGTTCTTCTATGGGCTTTCCGGGTTTATACGCTTTTAAACTCAATATATTTTCGGTAACTTTCA
>CAZQLG010000325.1:0-3773 GCA_964594105.1 uncultured Desulfococcus sp.
AAGTGCCACCAAGCTTATAAAATTGGCAAGGCGCGCAAATCCTGAGTGATGATTCTTACTTAGCGTACTATGAAGAAGCGAAGGATGCAGCGCAACAAAGAATTTGGACTTTTTACGAAGCCATCATTCTTTGGTAATTTTCATGATCCGTATCCCCGCCCGATTCAGAAAAGACAAAATATGGTCATTAAGCGGAATGTCAGTGATCAGAATTTTTGTTTTTCCCCGATCACTGATCATGGTAATTAATCGTCCCGGCACCTGAATTGATATATTATACTCCCGTGCCCTGTCCGCCCCCCAAAAGACCGGGGATTCACTTTGCTGGACAGGCATTGCACCGAGCAGGTCTGATACAATCGATGGATAACGCTGCCCGGGGAGAATCTGCAAAACCTGGAAACCGGTGGATTCAATCGATTCGATGGCATCTCCCTGAAAATCCCCGAAATCCACCAGAAATTCTCTGCCCGGCGACACGGATAGCAGGTTTGAATAGGCTTTGACCTGAAATCCCGCATAGGGAAAAGAAATCTCCACTTTCTCCTGATAGCGCATGCCAAATGCGGCGGCAAAGTCTTTAATAAATGCCGCAGGGTGTGACGTATCAGGGGTTAAAAAATATTCGGGCAATGGTTTTGCTGCATCGCCTACGGATACGGGTCCGAAAAAATTCTCCCCATCAATCCATTCAGAAACGACCAGCTGTTTGCCTGACAGATAATAATATAAATCATCTGACATTTTCTGTGCCGGATGATCGATCAGGGTAACGCACACGTCACCGGGGCCACTGATATTATTATAAATCAGCTCGCTCCGAATAGTTGCCGTAAGCCCCCGGTCATTTATTGAAAAATTATTTTCGCAGCCATTTTCATCAATCAGCTGACAAATCGTATGCACCAGCTGTCTTAGCGACGCGTCGTAGGACATGGTAACAATCTGCAGATTTTTCCAGAAAGAGGCAACGACCCGCTGGTCAGACAAAGGAAAACGATCTTTTTTTGCAAACAGTATCCGAAAACCGGAACTAAATTCCATAACCGGTGTTGCAGCCAGATCCAGGCTTAAATCCGTCTGGCCCGGCCTGGGGAAAAAATATTCCCCTTTATCCAGGAGTTCAGCACCAAATATAGCCGCTGATTTTTTAAATATGGACGGCAAAGGGGTCAACGGTTTGGGCGTCGCTGGTTTATCCGGTTTTGCTTCAACCGGTTTTGCCGCAACAGTCTTTTCTTCTTTAACCTTCTCTTCACTTTTCTCTTTGACAGGCGGCGCCGGTTCAGGCGCCGGAACAATTTCAGCAGGGATGTCCGCGATTTCTTCTACTTCCGTGATTCTCTCTAATTCTGCGATTTCTTCTAGTTCCGCAACGTCAAAAAATTCCTCAATCACTTCAATCGGTATCTCTTCTGCCGGTATCTTTTCTACGTCTTCTGTCACCGTTTCTTTCAGAACCAACAATTTTCCCGTCGCGTCAAACAATTCCGGATACCAGGATTCATCCCTGACTGTCGGTATCGGCATTTTAATTGACTGACCCACATGAATAAAATTTAAATCTTTGAGCTGTGGGTTCAGATATTTAAATATTTTAAGCGCTTCTCGATATGGCCGGGTGCTGTAGCGACCAAATTTCTTTGCAATCAGTGCAGAAACACAATCTCCCTGCTGGACCACATAGTTCATGGAATTCTGCTGCAGCTGACGGGGAATATTGGTAATCGTGATCAGGGGGATGGTAACCGTTCCGGTGTTCTGCCCTTCAAGGGTGTCCGGCGCGATCAGCTTCAGCGGCACCAGAATCCGCTGATTGGGAAAAATCAAATCAGTATTTTTAACTGACGGGTTCAGGCGTTTAAAAATTTCCAGAAACATCGGAAAATCCCTGTACGCAATTTCACCCCTTTGCTTAAACAGCTTGGTCACATAATCATTTTTTTTGACCACATAGGCATCACAGAGGACATCCCTGCCCTGATCCTGACAGACGACAAATTGTTTTTGAAGAAACGCGCCATCCGCCAGCCCATATATTGACAATGTCATGATCACGCCGCCGACTGCGATCAGAAACAGTTGAGAAACAAAAGCAACGAACTTAGATTTCATTCAGGTCACACCTTTTTCAAATCAAGTAATTTTGCTATTTCTTCTGATATTCGATGGATAAAAAGAGAAAGCGGTTCGCCGTGCAAAGGTTTGCCCGGCTCCGGAACGTGTTCCAAATCCATCGGCCGGACCAGTTCCGGCGTGTTTATCAGCCCGGGGTCGGGAATGATTTCATAGCTTGTCGGAAAACTATTTTCAAAATACATATCCTGAAATCCGGAAAATTTCAGGGCATGGGCCGTTGAATCCAGTATGGCTGTTTCATGACTGCACACCAGACCTTTTTCCCGTGCCTGAATCAAAGCGGCAAAGCATTCACCGCCATGGGTACAAGCGACATGGCCGTTTCGGTTGGCGGTTAATTGGCAGTCCATAATATCCTGTTCCGTCACTTCCATCACAAAAACATGCTGAGACCCGGCCTGTTTGTTATATTCTTCCACAAGATGAATCACGCGCGGCATGGATACCGGGTTTCCGATCATGGCAGCCTGGGCCACACTCGGCCTGACATTCACCGGCTCGAAATGCCGTTTTTCAGTATCCGGTTCCAGGTAATATTTGTAAACCGGGTTGGCATGTTCTGACTGAACACCGATAATTTTCGGCAATGTATTAATAATTCCAGTGTCAAAAAATTTCAAAAACCCGCTGATCACCGCTGTAATATTGCCGGCATTGCCAATGGGTACCACCACCACCTTGTCTGTCATGTCATATTCAAACACCTGGGCAATTTCATAGGAATACGATTCCTGTCCAAGTATCCGCCAGGCATTTTTTGAATTCAGTAAGGCCACATTATAATTTTCCGATAACGCTTCCACAATTTTCATACAGTCATCAAAGACCCCGGGAATTTCAAACACGGCGGCCCCGCTGCCCAACGGCTGGGCCAGCTGCTGGGGGGTAACTTTCTTGTGGGGAAGCAATACGGCCGATTTCACATTACCCTGAAGATAGGAAGCATATAAAGCCGCAGCTGCGGATGTGTCTCCGGTGGACGCGCAAATAGCCAGGACATCTGATACATGCCCCTGCTGAATCAGATATTGAATATAACTCAACGCACTGGCCATGCCCCGGTCTTTAAATGATGCACTGGGATTCTGACCGTCATTTTTAAAATAAAACCGACATCCCGCTATTTCCTGAAGCCGGGCATTGGATTCAATCACCGGCGTATGCCCTTCGCCCAGATAAAGGACTGATTCCAACGGCATGACCGGCCCAATAAATTCATGGAACAGGTATATACCTTTTAAAGCGGGGATATTGAGCATTTTACGGTAGTCAAAAATCTGTTGCCAGGTTTTACCGTCAATTTTCTTTAACCGGTCAAACGCAGAATCATGCAGCAACAAAACCTGGCCGCATTTGGGGCAGGTATACAATAATTTTTCAATACCATATTCCGACTGGCATCCGAGACAGCGGTAAATCAGCTCGCCGGATGGCTCAGGAATCAGGTGGGGTTGTATGTGTTTGGGAAAATCTTCTATTTTCATGATTGATAGTCTCGTAAAAAATCGGATTCCGACGGCAAAGTATAAAAGTTCACCAATCTCATAAAATTGGCAAGGCGCGCAAATTCTGAGTGATAATTAGTACTTAGCGTACTTTGAAGAAACGAAGAATGCAGCGCAACACAGAATTTG
>CAZQLG010000326.1:0-3772 GCA_964594105.1 uncultured Desulfococcus sp.
CCTCTCTGTATCAGTATTGTACGGCTTTTTAAGGTACGAAGCTTCATGACGACGATTTTATGCCTTGGATATGATAATGACAACAGCCACCAGAATACCTGCTCCCAGAGAAAGCAGGCTGTATCGTTTATGCTCTTTTTCAGCCTGAGGCAGCAGATGTGTTGCTCCCACATACACCAGGGCTCCTGCGGAAAATGCCAGCAAGGCGCCGAGAATAGGTTCGTCTATGCGAGTGATGTATGGGAAGGATACAAGCATACCCAAAGGTGTAGTCAGGGCAGCAGCCAGAAAGGCAAGAATCAGCGATGTCTTTTTTTTAAACCCGCCGCGTATTAACAGCAGATAGGTAATAATGCCTTCGGGAAACTCATGAAGCACCATTCCGGTAGCAGTCAAGACCCCGGTAAAAATACTCACGGTAAACGTAATGGAATAAATAAATCCGTCAATAAAGGAATGAAACCCGATACCGAACATAGGGACAAGGCCGATTTCATAATGAATATCCGATACTTTATCGCACACAAACGCGTTAATGAACCGGTTAAAAAAATGCAGGCACAGATATCCGGCAAGCAGATAAAAAGGGGCGCTCGGATTCATGGAAAAGGCTTTTGGAATAATATGTAAAAAAGAAACGGATATCAGCACGCCAGCGGCAAAGCAGACAAAATAAATGGTGTTCTCTCTGCCCCATTTCTCATATCGGCGGATAACATAAATGCCGATTGTGGTCACGAAAGCCGCCAGGGCGCTGGCGCCAAAAGCTGTCCAGAAAGTATTTTCCATGATATACACCTGCTTCTGTTAATGCCTGGGGAGGGGCATTGCATGATTACTTGACTTTAATTTCAATATTTTTCTTTTTAGTCTCTTCCACTTTTGGAAGTGTTACTTTCAGTACCCCTTTGTCAAAATCCGCATTGACCTTATCGGTCTGGATATTGACCGGCAGACGGAAAGAGCGCTGGAAAGAGCCGGAATATCGTTCTATATACTTCTGCATCAAATATGCCATCCAATTCAAGTTCGAATGTATGATAAAAAATCAAAGATTTGGGTCTGATGCCGCTCGTTGTCATGGCCGGGTGCGGGCAAAATTGATGGCTTCGTAAAAAGTCCAAATTCTGTGTTGCGCTGCATTCTTCGTCTCTTCAAAGTACGCTAAGTACAAATCATCACTCAAAATTTGCGCGCCTTGAATTTGGAGCTTTTTCCTTTGCCACCGAAATTCGACTTTTTACGAGATTGTCAAAATTAGAAAAATTGCGATATCCATTATTGAAAAATCTCGAAATCAGGGCAGGGTGCAGGGATTTTTGCTCACTGTTTTTATTTGGCATTGAAACGGTAACCCGCGCTGAACAATTTTCATGTTTGCGGCAAGCGCAAAACAACTGGTGGTTGACATGGAACACCCGGGAATCAGCAGAAAAATCGCGCAATGTTCAATAATTCGAAAAATGCGCTTGGCCTTACCCGACGGCAGGGCATGGTAAAGGGTTGAAGCAAGATAAAGAAGGATAGTGGTTCGTATTCAAGGCGCGATGAAGCGAGCATATCGGGATATTTGAGCTTTGTCGCAACAAAGAATACGGACTAAAAGACATGTACGATGGGATAATTATTTTTTTCCACGTCCCTTAAGTTTCAAAAGTTAAAATCCTCCGGGTTTTCCGTAGTTCTATTTCGGTTTTGAATTTTTACGAAAACCGGTTTCGCAAATTTTCAAATTATATGGAATAATTTCTGGTGTCACGTACAAGGCTTCTCTTAATCCATTGATAAGATAGATTTTTCATTTTTTATCGGTAATGGCATGCTTCGTGCATTTTTAATTGAAAAGAAAATTAATCTGAAAAATTAAGGATCTTTTTTAAAAGGAGAACAAAATGCTGCAGAATCCGATGATGAAACAAATGATTGATTTTCAGAAAACAATTTTCGAAAATTCATTTAATGCCATGACAGGGCTTCAGGAACAGGGTGAAAAAGTAATGGAAACATTTCTGAATCAAGCAACATGGCTTCCCAACGAAGGGAAAAAGGCGGTCCTGAATTGGGTGGATGTATTAAAAAAAGGGCGGGATCAGTTTAAGCAAACAGTGGAATTGAATTTTTCTAAAATGGAAAGCAGTTTTGGTGCGGCAGAAGAAAAAAAGAAATAATCGGGTTGCACTATTCCGGGGGACGCATTTTTGCACTGCGGTCCCCGGGATATTCAGCCATTATGGCTAATGATCAGCTGCGGCTAAAAAACCATAAGACGGGGTCATCAGGAGGGCTGCGATGAAAAAGATACTTGGGATTATAAAGATGTATAATTTTAATCAGATTCTGGCTGCAGGTTTTCTGTGTTTTGTGTTGTCCGGATGTCTTGCGGCCCCGCCCCGTGAATCATTGCAGCATTCCTGCGGACTTTATCCGGATGATTACCAGACGATGATCATGGACTATTTAAAACAGGATCTTTGTTATGCGGACAGCATCAAAGATTTTAAAATTATCAAGCCGCCGGAAATTGTCATACTGGATTCACGGGTTCCCAGCATCCGACTGCAGAAGGGCTTTGAGGTATGGGAAATGTTTATTGTGTATAATGCTAAAAATGATGCCGGCGTTTATGTCGGCAACGATCTGCATGTGGTCTGGATTCGGCATAACCAATTGGTTTCATTTGATTATAAAGATTTTGATCTGGCGTATCGAATAAAGAAATGACATGACAATCCGGGATACTGATTTATATCTGGCATCGGACAGCTCCCGGGCATTTAGACCTAAATTGAGCGGTTTAAATTTTGACAATAAGAGAAAGGAGCATCTCATGAAACGATTTATCCTGTTGTCTGTTGCGGGCATTCTGCTCACCACTGTCGCGGCTTGCCAGGTTATAGAAACTCCGATATCTAAGATTTATTCTTTTAAAGGCATACACGCGGGAGTCCCTTCGATGCCGTATTTTGCTTATTCGAAGGCCGGGCTTGAGAGATTAAACAGGGGAATGGAAGAAGCCTGCACCCCGGTCACCCTGGCAGAGACGTATAATATAGTCTATGGATTGGATTTCAGAAAAATCGATCCAGGTGAACCGGTCTGGGATGTGTTTTACGATATGAAACCGGCCACCCATGCTTTTCAAAAAATACTCAAGGCGAACGGGGTGAGGCATGTTGAGCATTATATGCTTACCATCAAAGATTCGGCCCGTGATCAGGGACTGGTCCTTTTTGCGGCAGTGTATCGGCCGCGGCTGGTGATTTCGGTTCCGTCAAAAAAATATCCGGCCGATATGCAGACGCTAACCCCTGACGATTCAGACTTTTACGTTCCGTATCAATTTGATGCAAAAGGCCGCCTGGATACGGTATACGAATGGGCTGCGCTGCCGGTAAAAACCTATCAAAGACAGAGCCACCAGGCAGTTCTTTTTACGTTAACGGCAAACAAAGTCTTGGAAAAAAGGGAAAAAAAGGATTACTGGTCAGAACAGAAAAAATGGGTCACCGGTAATTATATGGCCGTGGCCAGAGAACAGGATGAGATTTATTGTGAATTTTTAGGCATTGAACAGGGGTTTACCAGCAATTCACGGTGACTAATAGATTTTTGAATTGATTTGTTTTTTGATGCAAAAACTATAGCCTGCCTTGCCAAAATTGTAAAGGCGGAGTCATTTTTTGATGCGGATGATCGTCAGAAATTAATTTTGGCGAGTTGTTCTCAAAATTTAGAAACAGCAATCCAATCAGGTTGTAAATCTGCTAAAAAA
>CAZQLG010000327.1:0-3767 GCA_964594105.1 uncultured Desulfococcus sp.
TCAGCCTCCGGAGCTGAAGATCGCAGGTTCGAATCCTGCCGGGCGTACCATTTTTTTTGCATTCTATCCCACAACCTAATCAAATCAGTGATACAGTACTTTCTGGTGATTTATTTTTGCATGCGTCGGAATTGTCTGGTATAGGATGCCCATTATTTTTATTGCTTAATTTTTTAATTTTAGGAGATACAAGCATGGCTGTAAGTCAGGAGTTACTGGACATTCTGGTCTGTCCGAAATGTAAAGGGAAAATTTATCTCAATGAGGCAACCGACGGGCTGATTTGCGATGCCTGCCAATTGATTTACGAAATAAGAGATGACATTCCCGTCATGCTGATTGATGAAGCAAAACCGATTCAGGAATAGATAATACCGAATGAGTCAACCTGCTGCACCCCAGGCCGCCAAACTGGTTGTTGGTATTTTTACAAACGATCAGCAACTCTTTTGTCCGGTTATAGAAAACCTGACAAAACGGTTCGGTGATATTGACCTGATGAGCCCATGGATACCGTTTGACTATACGCATTACTATGAACGGGAAATGGGGCCCGGTCTTGTGCGGCGAATGGTTGCATTTAAACCACTGATCGAACAGAGCCGCCTGTCCGCAATAAAGCTGAAAACCAATGCCCTTGAACGCCAATTTTCCAGGGATCAAAAACGCAACATAAATATTGATCCCGGCTTCATGCTCCGCGAACGCTTTGTGCTGGCCACCGGAAAAAACTTTGCTCACCGGATCTATATTGGTGATCACATATATGCGGACCTGACCCTGATATTCCAGAAAGGTTCATTCCAGTCTCTGCCGTGGACATACCCGGACTACAAGGCCACGGACATGCAGTCTTTCCTTTACCGGGTGAGAAACAAATACATCAAAGATATTACGGAAACGGAATTTTAATTATGATCAAAAGCATGACCGGTTATGCCGGCACCGATTTATCCACCGACAATCTGAACGTGAGTGTTGAAATCAGAGGCTACAACAGCCGACATCTGGATGTTGCCTTAAAACTTTATCATCGATACGCCGTTCTGGAAGAAAAAATCAAAAAAGCGATCTCAAAAACAATCACCCGGGGACGTGTTGAATTACGCGTAACCATTTCTGAAACATTTAAGGACACCGAAGTTTTCAGTATTAATGAATCCATGGCAGACGCCTATTATGAAACACTGATCCAGTTGAAAAAAAAGTACCAGTTAAAGGCTGAAATCCCATTGGCACTGCTTTCAGAAAAAAATGGTGTTATTAAAGCCGCTGATCCGGAAATCAACGCAGACGCAATCTGGCAGGTCCTGGAAAAATGTCTTCATACCGCCCTGTCTGATTTTGACACAATGAGAATAAATGAAGGCAATTCCCTTAAAACGGACCTGGAACAACGGCTCGGATTTATCGAGGACGCCATCTCCATCATAGAAACAAAAACAGACGGACTTTTAAATATTTATCAGGATAAACTAAAAACGCGTATTACATCCCTCACACAGGGGATAGTCGACATCGACCCGGCCCGTATCGCTCAGGAAGCGGCGTTTATCGCTGACAAAAGTGATATTTCCGAAGAAACCGTCCGTGCAAAAAGCCATTTAAAACAATTTCGGGAATTAATGGAAGCCAAAGATCCGTGCGGCCGACCGCTCAATTTCCTGCTTCAGGAATTCAACCGTGAATTTAACACCATGGGGAGTAAAGTCGGGGACGCTGAAATTGCGCATATTATTGTATCAGCTAAAACCGAGCTTGAAAAAATTCGGGAACAGGTACAGAATGTAGAATAATTTTTGTAAGCATTCACAGGGCACCGCATCTGCTTTGTTGCCGAGCACTTGAAGTACAAAAGTACGTCTATACGCTCGGCGCCTCACATCTGCGGCACCCTGTGAATGCTTACCGTTCATCGATTGGAAATGCAATAGCCAGTTGCACCCCCATGAACGGGTACTAATTTTTAATACCGACAGAGAGGGAAAATGCCATATACTTTATTGAACATTGGATATGGAAGCAGTGTTGTAGCGGATGATATCCTCGCAATTCTGGTACCAAACTCCGCCCCGATGAGACGTTTGCGCGATGAAGCAAAAGATGAAAAAAGACTGATCGATGCCACCCATGGCCGTAAAACACGATCAATCATTATTATGAAAAACAACCATATTGTACTTTCAGCCACGCTGCCGGATACAATTTCACAAAGATATGAAGCCTTAAACAAAACAGAATAAAAACTAACCGTACACATAATGCCTGATCACTGTGCAAAAAATACAGGGCACCTACCTGTATGTATTGAGAATTTACAATGTCTGAACCCAGCAATGAAACGATCCTTTCGGAACCGTCCGCTAATTCCACGACAGGATGCCTGTTTATCATTTCCGCACCTTCCGGTGCCGGCAAAACCACGTTATGTAATGCGATATTAAAAAAATTCCCGAATCTTTACTATTCCATTTCACATACCACCCGAAAACCGAGAACCGGTGAGCAGGACGGTGTGGATTATTTTTTCATCACTGGCGATGAATTTAAACATCATATCGAAAAAGGCACATGGGCGGAATGGGCAAATGTCCACGGTCATTTTTACGGCACATCCGCGCAATTTATTGACCGCTATTTAGCTGCCGGAAAAAACATCCTGCTGGATATTGATGTAAACGGGGCCAAACAAATTCTTTCAAGATATCCTGACAGCATCACCATATTCATCATGCCACCGACATTTAAAATTTTAAAACAGCGTCTTGCAAAACGGGGCACTGACAGTGAACAGGTCATTGCCAATCGGCTGAACAATGCAAAAACTGAAATCATGCAAAAAGATCAGTACAAATATATTATTGTTAACGACTCACTGCCTGACGCCATTGAAACGATTGCCGCCATCATATCCGACAATCAGACCCGGTAATTTTACGAAAAAACGCCTGATTATTATAAACAACGAGAAAAACAGATGAAAACTGAAACAATTTACGGCATTCACCCGGTCTTTGAAGCCTTACAGGCCAGAAGACGGACCTTCCATGAACTCTATATATTAAAAAATAAGGCAAACCAGCGGATTGAACATATTATCAAGACCGCCCATTTAGCTGACATACCGATACAATATCTGCCACGCCAAAAACTTCAATCCCTTACCGGCATCGATACGCACCAGGGGATCGCGGCCCGGGTATCCCCCTACCCGTTTCTTGATCTTTCTGATTTGATCAGCGACAATAATCCTGCCCGCACATCTCACTTTTTTCTGCTTATAGACAATATTGTTGATCCCCATAATCTCGGCGCATTGATACGGACGGCATTGTGTGCGACTTTATCCGGTGTGATTATCCCGAAAGACCGATCTGCGGAACCATCTCCCACTGTTTCAAAATCATCCGCCGGCGCACTTGAGCATATCCGGCTGGCCACGGTTGTCAACATGGTCAATGCCATCAAGGAATTAAAAAAAAGCAACATATGGATCATCGGACTTGACAAAGACGGCGATCGATCGATATATGAAAACAATTTTACCGGAGATATCGCCCTGGTTGTTGGCGGAGAAGAAAGCGGCATTCGTCCGCTGGTTAAAAAAAACTGTGACTTTTTAAGTTTTATTCCGCAAAACGGGCCGGTCACCTCTTTAAATGCATCCGTGGCCGGGGGTGTTGCCATGTATGAGGCATACAGACAACGACAACCTTGATGGCGTCGTTAAAAGTCCCATCTACTGCGTTGTAGCAGTTTTTCAGGCA
>CAZQLG010000328.1:0-3715 GCA_964594105.1 uncultured Desulfococcus sp.
AATGAAATCCGGTGGCACCACCGGCACAGGCATTTTCAAGATTATAGATGGGAATTCCCATAATCTTCTGCTCCCTTAAAGCCACCTGCCCCCTGATACAGTGCTGATCCGACTGATATCCCCAGTTTGAGTTGGAAAAGTAGACGGCATCCAATACATCTTTTCCGATGTCCGCATCAGCCAGTGTTTTCGCCAGGGCTTCTGCTGCAAGGCTTTTAATTGACCTTTCCCAGTGTCTGTCAAATTTTGTCATCCCAACACCGATTACAAATACTTCTCGCATAATTGCACCTATTTTTTTTCCTCATATGTTTTTTCAAACGCCTGCCCTTTGTAATGACTTCGTTCCAGACTTCCTGCTGCAACCCAAAGAATCTTCGGGTTGATTTTCAATCGTTTGGTCATGGCGGCAACAATGTCTCCTTCAAGCGCTTCCAAAGCTTCTCCAGTGATCCCTTCAGCATGCTCTACCCGGATTTTTAACGGCGGCACCACGCGGGGTGGTTTTTCGTCGAGAATAATCCTCATTTCTCCGGTAACTTTTGGAACAAACTCATTAATAACGCCTTTGATATGACTGGGATAGACCATCACCCCCTTGACTTTCAGCATATCATCCGAACGACCGATCACTTTATACCGAAAACCGGAACGACCACAGGGGCAGGGCTCGGTAAACACCTGATGAATATCGCCCATACCCTGACGGATCATAATCCATCCATCACCTTCAAGGGATGTGAAAACCGCCTCCCCTTTGGCACCGTTTTCCATGGGGATGGGCGCCTTTGTTTCCGGATCCACCAGTTCATAATAGGCAAGATCATCTCCTATCCAGTGCATTCCCTGGTATTCTTCATGATCACAGGAACATCCAAAACCGGCCCCGGCATCAAAAATGCGACAACCATAGGCCCTTTCAATTTTTGCCTTTACTTCCGGAATACCCGCTCCAGGTTCTCCACCACAGAACAAGGCTTTAAAGCCCAGTTCTCCCACTGTTTTATTCAACAGTTTTGGGGCCTGTTCGATTAAATACTCGGCCAGAGACGGGGTGCCTACATAAACATTGCCTCTGAAGAGGCTTTGCATCAGCAGAATCCGTTCACTCTTGGCTTCAGCCCCAACCGGTATCATGGTAGAGCCAAGTTTCTGCATGCCTATCATAGAAGGAATCCCGGCAATAACCATTGACAAAGCAAAGCAAAAAAGTATGCGATCTTGAGACCGTATCCCCGCTCGCCAGGCACCACGGGTCATTACCTCTCCCCAGACATTGTTAATATCGTTATTTGTCATGGGATATGGTGTCGGTATGCCCGTTGTCCCGGTTGTTGTGGCAATATAATCAAGTCCGTCAACCGAGATAGGCATGATCTGATCCAGGGCTTTGATAAAATCACCGCCGCATTCCATGACCAATGCCCGCAGATTTTCCTTGTTAAACAAACCGATCTTGTCCGTAAATTCATCCATACTGCTTAAAGAATCCGGATCACATTTGCTGTCTTTGATCATTTTTGCATAAAAAGGGGCATTGGCTTTTAACCTGCCCAACATCTTTTTTAATTTTTCAAGCTGGATTTTTTCCATCTCAGGTGTATTAAACAGCGGTTCGATGTCCATATTCCAGTATGGTCTTTCCTGATTCATTGATACTCCTTATTATTCACTATCCTTTCAAGCGGATTGGCAGCAGATTCAAGGGCCTTCACGTTAAAGTCATTTAAAAATCGAGCGGCGCCCGGGGATACGTTTCCATCAGAATATGTCCGCCATGACGGGACAGGGTTTCGTTGTTGCCGTCTTCAATCAGGGTTGATCTTGCGTCTCTAAAGAGTTTTTCAGCCGAATATTCTTTAGTCAGCCCGTTACCGCCCAGGAGCTGAATGGCGTCATGCGTATTCTTAAAAGCCATTTCAGTACATTGTGTTTTTGCAACCAGGGAATACTCGACATGGGGCGGAGAAATGTTCAGATTCAGGTTTATGGCTGCCCGGGAAATCGCACGCGCTGTTTCAACCCGTGCAAACATATCGAATACGCGCTGCTTGGTCGTATAATGTTCAATCAGCGGTCTGCCGCCCTGGATTCTTTCCTTGGTGTAACTCAGCGCTTCATCAAATGCCGCCCTGGACAGACCGATGGACCAGCAGGACATGCACAGATTGGCCGCCGCCAGGATAATATCTAACATCTCCACATAAAAATCCGGGTCCACAAACATATAATCTTTGGGAATACGCACATCATCAAAATATATTTCTCCCTGGTTCAGATCTCTTTGACCGATCTTTTCAAGCGGTTTTCCTTTGGATACGCCCGGAAGGTCCAGCGGAACAAGACAGACCCCGTTGCCTGCAAACCCTTTAGACGGATCAATCTGAATATGAAGCAGGGCATGGGTAGCAATCGTTCCTCCGGAAACCCATGCGGATTTCTGACCGTTGATCACCCATTGCTCGCCTTCCAGTTTTGCCCGTATATCCCCTTTCATCTTCGGAGATTCAAAATATTCTTCTCCAACCGCAATCACATCGGATCCGTGTCCCGGCTCGGTGATGGCCCAGCAACCCCGGATACTTCCGTCTGTACAGTCGCAAAAGGGTTTGACAAATTTTTCGATCATTTCATCATTATTCGTCACGCAAATAAGATAAAACGGGAAACTGACAACCGCCAGCAGAACACCCAGGCCGAAACTCCCCCATCCCAATTCTTCGTAAACAAGATTTACCTGAAGCGGAGAGAGTCCGAGGCCACCGTAATACTCGGGCAGAAGTATTTTATGATACCCCAGGGAATACGCTTTTTTCAGAAACGGCCACAATGGAGAATCTTCGGCAATGCCCTCTTCAGCGCTCATTCGATCCAAAAGTTTGGCCACCGGCCGCATTTCCTGTTCGGCAAATTGACGGGCAGCATCCCTTAAAGCTATATCGTCTTCACTTAGATCAAGATTGATATCGAAATATTTCATAAATACCCCCTATGCTAAAATTTTTAAGATTTTCTGAATTATATTGGCAGATTGAATTTCTTACAATATTCCGGATACATCGCCTGGCCGGGTTTAAGCAGCGGAAGCAGTTGCAAAACCTTTCCTACCGGTCCCTTTGCTTTGATCTGCCTCATTGCCAGTGCCTTGGGTATGAATATTTGCTTAAGCCAGAATTTATGAACCGTATCGCCATCCATCTTCATGGTTACCGTCGGCACCCTGGTTTTTGCTTCATCGTCAAAAACCGGTCCGTTTTCATCCACGAACATGGTGATATCCGGAACATCGACTACAAACAAAATGCTCATTTTTGACTCTATGAGATTGGGTCCGAATTCCGTTTCCTTGATCATTCTCATCCAAAGTTCACCGAATAATTCAGTGGCTACTTCTTTTGTAAATACCGGCATGACTTTCCTCCCTAATTAAAATTGATTGATATAATTGTGCAGTAAATATTAACCGATCAAAATTTACTTTTTTAAACATTGTTTACTAATGCAACCAACGTGCCAATCTTCTTGAGATTTTAATTCGTTGAATTTAAAGTACATATGAAAAACCATAGTTGGGTACAGAGCGGATATGTCAATATTTTGACATATTAATGTTAAAATATTGACATGCTGCACCTGTTTTAATAAAATAATTTTGATGGTTTCGCAAAAAATCCAAACTCTGTATTGCACTGCATTCTTCGTCACTCGGAGTAGG
>CAZQLG010000329.1:0-3709 GCA_964594105.1 uncultured Desulfococcus sp.
AAAATCGGCGGAGATGATTACTTGACCAAACCGTTTGCTTTTTCAGAACTCCTTGCCCGGGTCCAGGCCCTTCTCCGGCGTTCCACCGGCGTTTCAAGCCCGACAACGCTTGAGGTCGGTGATCTGGTGCTGAACATTCATACCCGTAGAGTTGAAAGATCCGGTGAGAAAATTGAAGTTCAGCCGTTGGAATTTTCTTTGTTGGAATATCTGATGCGGAATGCCGGGCAGGTGGTATCAAAAACCATGATCATGGAGCATGTGTGGGACTATAACTTTAATCCCCGGACCAATGTGGTGGAGGCACGGATTTGTTGTTTAAGGGATAAGGTGGACAGAGATTTTGAAAACAAATTAATTCATACCATTCGAGGCGTCGGATATGTTCTTAAAGAGACTCTCTGATCTGACCGGCACACTTGCCTTCAGGTTAACTGCTTGGTATGCTTTAATTTTTACCCTATCATCATTGCTGGCGCTGTCTGTTTTTTATTATAAAATTTCCGTGATTACCCTGGAGAATTCCGACAGTGAACTCATGGAAGAGATAGAAGAGTTCTCCTCAATAATGGCTGACGGCGGCGTTGATCAGGTTAAAAAATATATGGTGGTGGAAGTCGAATCAGAGGAAGAAGATGTTTTTTTCCGTTTATTATCTGAAAATGGCCGGGTGCTAGCGATGGAAGGCGAGCCATCATGGGGTCACATTAAACCCGCTGAAAATATATTTAATATCCTGCAAAACAGCAAAAAATATATTTTGTCGACACTGGTTTTGTCGGATTACCGATATAAGGTTCGAACAATATACGGCATGATCGGTCCGGCAATGATTTTGCAGGTCGGGCTTTCTCTGGAAGCGAACGAAAAATATCTCAGTATTTTTAGACGGCTGTTGCTGCTATTGATGTTCCCGCTGTTTTTAATGTCAACGCTTATCGGATGGTCTCTTGCGAGACATTCTCTAAAGGGGGTAGAAGAAGTAACGCAGACAGCCATCGGCATAACAAAAGGCGCCTATGACAAAAGAGTCCGGGTTAAAAACCGATTGTATGAAATCAACCGGCTGGCAAAAACGTTTAACAGCATGCTCGATCGAATTCAGTCCTTAATTAAAGGCATGAAGGAAATAACGGATAATATCGCCCATGATCTGAGAAGCCCTCTTGCCAGGATAAGAGGTATTGCGGAAATGACCCTTGTGGGAAAATCTTCCATTTTAGATTACGAAAAGATGGCCGCCAACACCATTGAGGAATGTGATAATCTCATTGATATGATCAATACCATGCTGGATATAACGGAAACCGAGTCCGGGGTTTTACAAAATAATTTTGAAAAAGTGGATCTTGTTAAATTAGTTCAAGATGCCTGTGAACTGTTCAGTCCTTTGGCTGCGGAAAAAAATATTCATCTGACAAAGAATTTTCCGGATGCACTGGCGTGTGAAGGGGATAAACGACAGTTTCAACGGATGGTAACGAATATATTAGAAAATTCAATAAAATATACTGAACCGGGCGGTTCTGTTGCCGTTTCCATGGAAGCGGATAAAAAGTTTATCCATATTCAATTTGTGGATACGGGCATTGGCATATCGGAGGCAGGGGTTCCTAAAATATTTGACAGATTCTATCGTTGCGACAGGAGCCGGTCGGCGGCGGGGATCGGTCTCGGGCTGAGTCTTGCAATGGCAATTGCAAATTCATATGGCGGTGATATTCATGTGAAAAGTGTTTTAAATCAGGGCAGTTCGTTTCAGATCATATTACCCGCATAGACTTTTAATAAGAAGCTGGGGTTAAAACTATCCGTTATAATTTATAATGTTCCTTTCTTTATCGTAATCGTCTGTTTCTATTTCCATTCATTCCAACCGAGTCGCCATTTTATTAACTCGTGAGAAAACCGAGTTAAATGCCATAGCTGCAGCAGGAACGAACGGTATACGGAACCCAATCTTAATAAACAGCTCTTTAACCTTCCGGTACGGCATACACACGTCTTTCTTCTGAAAATCTAAACAGACTCTCTTTGTATAATGCTGTTTTTGACCTCAAAAAGTTCAAAATAGCGCTGTTTTTGAGGGAAAATTAAAGCCTATTCACTATATTTTTAAATGGTTAACTTGACCCTACCCTATTCGAAAAAGCCGGGTAATTTTTTATTAATCTATATTTTGTCGTGGTTTTTTTTGTTGGCTGATTTTAACGTTGGGTAAACCCAGTTCGAGAAAGCGCGACAAAGCATTTCTTCACTCTTTAATCGAGCTGATAGTGAAAATAAGATCCCGAAACACAATATGCGCCAAATACAAAAAACGCTCGGTCGCTCGACCGAGCGTTTTTTGTATTAATTGCGCAGGATGTCATCACTTAAAATATTAAACTTAAAATATTAAAGTTGACAAAATGAAAATTATAATTTTCATTGTTATCAACTTAAGGACAAGGACAAGGACAAGGACTCGCTTCGATGAAACGATTTGATTTTTAGGTACTAAAAACATTCCGCCTCAAAAAAGGACTGGCGGCAGAGCAACTGGCAGCGAAAGCCAATGTTCCCCGAGCAACCATAGCCAAAATGGAGTCGGGATTTAACAATCCCACGGTTTAGACCATAGATGCCTTGGCCAGGGTGTTTCAGATCAGCTCAAGTGAATTGTTGCGATTGGCGGAAGGTGTACGATTTGATCTTGGACGCGTGAAAAGATTTAGCAGACCCGGGTATGGCGGAAACCGCATCTATTTCGATAAGTTTGAAATATATTGGCTTAAGGCCGAAAAAGGCATTCGAATTGAATCTGACTTCGACCTTCATGAAGACACGGCAGAGGTCTGTTTTGTTCTGTCAGGGCATTTGGTTGTAATTGTTGGAAAACAGGAAGTCACGGTAATGGAAGGTATGGCGGTAAGATTCAATGCACTTCATGAGCATCGATTCGATGTGGTTGAGGACACTGTGTTTTTACTAATTCATCATTGATTTGTTTTAAAGAGCTTTTTCCGGGAATTAACAATTTGTAACGTCAGCCCCTGCTTTTCCCGGTCAAGACGATTCAATCAAACCACCCGTTGGGTGAAAGAAATCAGGAGGTATCATGAACATCCTTAATCTCTATTTTTCTGGAACTGGAAATACAAAAAAAGTTGCGGATGTGATAGCGGAAACGGCTTGTAATGAAGGAAGCACCGTGGACACAGTGCGAATAAAAACATCCATGGAGATGGAATTCGATTTACTTGAATATGATATGGTTTTTGCTGGGTCAGGAGTTTATGAATGGCTTCCCGGTAAGCCCGTAATCTCACTCTTTAATAAACTCACTAAAGAATACCGGGAAAAGGGGTTCATCAATCAGCCCGCCCAAAGAAGGTACCCGAAAAAAGCGGTTACGTATTGCACCTATGGTGGTACGCATACGGGGATAAATGAAGCGATTCCAACGGTTAAGTATATGGGACAGTTGTTCGACCACCTGGGGTTCGACATCATTGGCGAGTGGTATTTTGTCGGCGAATTTCATGGCGGCTTTCGTGATTTTTCCAAGAAGGGAAAACTGGGGGATATCACGGGACGGCCTAATGAAAATGACCTACACGAGATTTCAGAATTAGTTAAGGGGGCTTTGAAAATCAAATGACAAAAGTCCGTTGCCCAACGAACAAGGATAGATCCGTGTGAGCACAGCGAACCACGATCTTATCCA
>CAZQLG010000330.1:0-3709 GCA_964594105.1 uncultured Desulfococcus sp.
AATAACCTGGGCGTTTATACCCAGGAAATTCCGCTGCTCACATCCTGTGCCATGGAAGCCGTGAACAAGGGGTTTCAAACAGGAGAAGGGGTACCCTTTTCACAATATCCGGATTTTCAGCAGTTTATGTGCGAGCTGGCAGATGCCAAACACAAACAGGTGCTGATTGACGAATTTCTTCCAACGGTTGAAAACGGAAAACTGGTTGAGCGTCTTAAAAACGGGATCCGTGTCTGTGATCTTGGCTGTGGGCAGGGTGTTGCATTAAATCTTATGGCTGACGCATTTCCTAAAAGTTCGTTTGTCGGGATAGATAATCATGAAGATGCCATCCGTGTGGGAAGGTTCGAGGCACGGGACATGGGACTTTCCAATGTAGAATATAAAAATCAGGATGCCGCGACAGCTTTTAGAGATAAACAGTATTATCAAAAGTTTGATTATATTTGTGCATTTGATGCCATCCACGACCAGAGTCAGCCGTTGGAAGTCTTACGGGGGATTCATTACATGCTGTCCCCTGGCGGGCTTTTTTCTATGATTGATATTAAAGCCTATTCAAATCATGCAGACAATCTGGATCACCCGATGGGCCCGTTTTTATACACCGTGAGCCTGATGCACTGCATGCCTGTGGGATTGAAGGATAACGGCACCGGGCTGGGCATGATGTGGGGGCGTGAACAGGCAGAAGCTATGCTAAAAGAAGCCGGTTTTGAAAGTATTGAAGTCCTTGAGATGGAAAACGATAGTTTTAATTTGCATTATTTATGCCGTGTTGAAAATCGCTAATTTTTCCAATTTTCGGTTTACATTTGGGTTAGGCGTAAAATTTTAATCCTCAAAATACAAACTGTATTCCTCCGGTTTAACCAAGGATAAAATTTGGCCGTCCGCCTTGAACTTGAAAAAATTTTCAGATTTTCACGGAAGAAATAAACTGTAATAAAGCATAGTAGACAATAGGCAAAAAAAATGAAAAAATGGTTAAAAGAAAAACTAATTTGCCCGGAATGTCTGGCAGATGAAATCCCTCTGGATTTACATATAAAAACAGAACACGCCGATGATGTGATTGAAGGGGATCTGACATGTGCTTCCTGCAAAAAGTCTTATCCCATTCATAAGGGAGTGGCCGTTATTTTACCGGAAAAATCAATGTCAATTGTATCAGATGCGTCGGGATATAATTCTAAAAACATGCTGTCTTCATATTTATGGAGTCATTTTTGTGATTTTTTAAATGACCCGAATGCCACGGATGCCTATCGGACATGGGCATCATTTTTTAAAAAAACAGATGGGATTGCCCTTGATATAGGCTGTGCTGTGGGCCGGTTGTCCTTTGAATTAACTAAAACACATTCTCATGTTATCGGCATTGATACGTCTGTTTCTTTTGTTGAAAAAGCACGGGAATTGTTAAGTAAAAAAAGATTGGACTTTGATCTGATCATCGAAGGGTTGATTACGGAAAAACGGTCCTGTGAGTTTGATGCAGCTTTTAATTATGATCATGTTGACTTTATCGTGGCAGACGCTTTGGCCCTGCCGTTTCCCAATCGTCTTTTTTCAACCGTGACCTCAATTAATTTACTGGAAAAAGTTTCTTCTCCTATTGGGCATTTAATGGACATCAACCGGGTGTTAAAAGAAAAAGAATCCATGTTTGTGTTTTCAGATCCCTTTTCATGGGATGAATCGTTCTCTCATCCTGACCATTGGTTAAACGGCGGGACAAACGGGAATGGCAACAGCCGGGGGATTGACAGTATCAGCCAATATTTTTCCGGTAAAAGCGACATCTTTGATCCTTGTCTAGAAATACTGGCAAAAGGCAATGTGCCCTGGAAAATCAGAAAAACCGAAAATTTGTGGGAGCATATCAATTCTCAGTTTATTGTGGGGTCGAGGAAATAGGGAGCAGTCATTTTGGATAAAAGATATGGTATCTGCGGCCTGTGTTTTCATAGCCCGGGCTGTGGTGTTGTTGTACATTTTGACAAAGAGAATAAAATTGACCGCCTGGAACCGGATCCGGATGCGCCGGTGGGCAAAATCCTGTGTCCCATAGCAGCCTGTGCCAAACAAATCATTTATTCAGACGCTCGTTTGAAACATCCGTTAAAACGTGTTGGTCCAAAGGGAACCCATGAATTTGAAGAAATTTCCTGGGATGCCGCTTTTGAAATTATAGCCGACAAGTTAAATGAGACAAAACATAAATACGGGCCGGAAACGGTGGGCTTTTACGCGGGAACCGGCTCCTATGAACGATCATTTAAAGATGTTTATCAATTAAAAGGATCGGAAATTTATCTGGCATCGAGCATTCTTTTCCCTTTTGGTTCACCCAATACATTCGGTGTAGGAGCGCCATGTTATACTTCTTTAGGGGTTCTGGCACCGAAACTGACAATGGGGTGCCTGCACACGGATATGTTTTCCGATGTGGATAATTCCGACCTGATTCTGGTGTGGGGCACGGATCCGTCAACCTCCACACCGCCGGAGATGTTTGAGCGGTTAAAAACCGCATCTGAAGAAGGTGCGGAAATTATTGTCATTGATCCCAGAAAAACAAAAGCCGCAGAACTCGAAGGCAGTGAATGGATCACCATCCGGCCGGGATCAGACGGCGCGCTGGCGCTGGGTTTATCGCATATTCTGATCCGGGATGAGGTTTTTGATGCCGAATTTGTTGAAGACTGGACGGTCGGCTTTGATGAATTTGCTGCATATGTCAAAGAGTTTACCCCGGAATATGTTTCCGCTGTCACCGGCATTGACGAGGATCGCATTGAGGCGTTGGCCGAAAGCATTGCGGATGCGGAAGGGGCGTCGTATGTGATGTATACCGGTCTGGAATATACCAAAAGCGGTGTGCAGAATATCCGTGCGGTGATGGTGTTATGGGCATTGGCCGGGCAGATGGATGTGGAAGGCGGCCGGTGTTTTTCACGGCGGGAAAACTGTATTCCCTTAAATAAAAGCAGGCAGATTCAAACCCCGGGGTTTGAAAAATCCATCGGCAACGGGAAATTTCCGGTGTACTCCCATTATTGTGGCGGTGAACCTCATGCCAGTCTTTTGCCGAAATCCATCATAGATGGCGATCCATACAAAATAAGGTCTTTGCTGGTTTATGGCGCATCGCTGATCACCTCTTGGCCGAATCCTGCACTCTGGCGAAAAGCATTGGGGGAACTTGATTTTCTGGTTACCATGGATTTACAGTTAACTGCAGATGCAGCCTATGCAGACATTGTATTGCCGGCTACAACAGCGTTTGAGCAGGATTCTTATTGCTATTATGGCTGTTCATTGCGTGTGCGGGAAAAAATGATCGAACCCGTTGGTAAATCAAAACCCGGGTTTCAGATTTTAGGTGAACTGGCCCAACACCTTGGGTATGGGGAGTTGTATCCGCAGAACCAGCAAGAACTGCTTGAAACTATTTTAACGGATTCCGGGTTTTCAGTTGACGATTTAATGAATGCTGAAAAACAGGTGATCAAAAACTGCTCCACTCCCATGGAGTACCGGAAATGGGAAAAAGGGCTGCTGCGAAAAGACGGCAAACCAGGGTTTGAAACGCCGTCCGGTAAATTTGAAATTAAATCCAGTGTGCTGGAACAATATGGATACTGTGGGATCCCGAAATATGAAGAATCCGTGGAAACATCTGTCAGCAATCCGAAAATGGCCA
>CAZQLG010000331.1:0-3707 GCA_964594105.1 uncultured Desulfococcus sp.
ATATTTTGTTTTCATAGGAGAAGCCGGTCTACTCGACATCTTGAAAAATTATTCACCAACTTTTTAACTCTTTGTTTTAATGATTCATTCCTCTTTATTTGATCTCTTAAAAACTTCCTGGTGACACTTACGGAACTATAATCCATGCCGCCAACCATGCGGCCGATTTCCGGCTGTTTCATATTACAACATCGATAGAGCAGTTCCATAAGAATTGCCCTGTCAACGGAATTTTTTCCTTTACGGCAAATTTCACCTTCTTCCACATTGATCATCTGGCAATATTTATTTATCAGTTCGGCGGGATCTAAAATTTCCCTGACAGCCTTTAATTCCGGCAGTTCCCTCTCGCCGTTGGCAATATGTTTATCAATATATTTTTCTCGAATATATTCCATAAATACGCTGGATCCAATAATTCCTTTTTTCTTCCCGCTATCAAATGGATTGGAATTTTTTTCTTTAAGCCCCCTGTAAACAAATTGCCGGTATTGCTTTCTGCCCTCGACCGTATCACCATTAAAACATCCAAGCACTTTTTTATAATTGATAAAATCAACACGGGCATTCAGGTTGGTATACCCCTTAAAACTGCTGTATTTATATCCGGATAAAATTTTAATGGTTTCTTCTTTCGGCACGTTGGCATATTTTTTAATTTGGACCGGGTTCAAATGAATATACCTGGAAACTTCCTTTAAATAGGTGTCGGCATCCACCAGAAACGATTTGTATCGGCCCTGATATAAATGCCCTGATCGCTTGTGACGACGATTAAACGCAGACGTATAGGAAATGTTGAAATGTCGCATAAATTCAGACAGGTTCGCATCCGGTGTGGTTAAAAACAGATGGAAATGATTGGTCATGCAGACGTAAGCAAGCAATGACACGTTATACACGTCCAGGGAGGTGGCAAGTTTCTCCAGAAATATCTGATAATCCAGATCATCTCTGTAAATTTTCTGCCGTTCATTGCCCCGGGAAGTGACATGATAGTATGCGCCGGGATATTGGATGCGAAGTTGTCTGGCCATAGAATCTTTATAACAGATTTTTATAAAAAATCAAGTTTAAAGATTTGACCCCTCTTCACTCAGATATATTTAAAATTCAATGCTTGAATTTTTTGAAAACATATAGTTATGTTATTGAAATTTTGATATCAAATTCAGGAGTGAAACAAAAAACACGTGGAAACCAGCGATGCATATAAATAAAATCAAAATCTGTCAAAATCAATTTCCAACAAAAGAAGCATATCCATTTAATTTGTCCATCTTACAGGAAACCGAAGCACTGGACTTGACGGCCCCTGTCACTGTTTTTACCGGTGAAAACGGTACCGGCAAATCAACGCTTCTGAAAGCAATGTGCAGCCGATGCAATATTCATATCTGGGAAGGCATAAACCGTGTGAGATATGAGGCGAACGCGTTCGAGGACAAACTCCAGCATGCGTTAGATATCCGGTGGGTTAACGGCAGGGTACCGGGGTCATTCTTTTCCCCTGAATTGTTCCGGAATTTTTCCCAGCTCGTTGACGAATGGGCCGTTAATAGTCCCGACATTTTGGAGTTTTATGGTGGAAAATCACTGCTGACGCTGTCACATGGCCAATCGACGATGGCTTATTTCAAATCGATGTATAACCGGAAAGGGCTTTTTTTCTTAGATGAGCCGGAAGCCGCCCTGTCTCCCAAAACACAACTTGATTTGCTTGAATTATTGAATGAAAATAGCTGTAACGGAGACGCCCAGTTCATTATTTCAACCCATTCTCCGATACTTATGTCCTGCCGGCAGGCGGCGCTTTTCAGTTTTGACAACCGTTCCATCGAGCGCATTGATTTTAAAGCCACGTCGCACTATAAAGTATATAATCAATTTTTCAATGCCTTATAAATTACACCAGAGTATATTTATATTAAATGATTTTAACTGCTTATCCGGTTTACGCAATCCTGCCAGTATGACAGAATTTCACACACATAATAGTCGGGATTCATTCCTTCAATTTTTTGGGTTAAAGGGTAAAAAAATAGCCCGGCATATCGTTTAATATCTTTTATGATTTCTTCATGTTGCTTATAGGATTTCCAAGAATACATACAGTGTATTACGGCTTGGTCATGTGATTCAGCTGACAAATCGTTAAGAATTTTAGGATAGAAGTTTTCTATTTCCTCCATTTCTTTCACTGTAGCGATATTTAAAATTGGGCGTTGATCATCGTTCCGGTCAATCATCAAAAATCGCCGGGAAAGAATCCCGGCCTACGAAGTTGAAATCATGGGAGATGGGTTGTAGGTCGCGTTTCTTACGCGACAGGGATTGTGGCCGAAACGATGATCAACGCCTAAATTTGCTTTCGTGTCAGCAACAGAAACGGATATTTTTCTTTTTTGATAGTTGCCTTCGTGACATCATTTTTTCAAAAACTGTTCGAGTGTCTATTTTCATGAGATTTCCGTCTATCAGTGAACTCAGTCGGCGCTGTTTTTTGCGCTCCGCTGAAGTGACATATGCGAAATATGACTCGATACCCACAGAAAATATCTTTGCAAACATCTTGATCCTAAGCTTGACATCAAAGATAAATGTAATTACAATAATTACATTTTCGAGCCAATAAAATCTTAAGGAGCAAAATCCATGGAAAATCAAATAAGATCAAGGGATGCGAAGCTGGTCCCCATTGGAAATTCCAAAGGAGTTCGCATACCCAAGGCGCTCCTGCAAAAATATGGCCTAAAAAATTCCCTTCTAATAGAAGAAACAGACAAAGGACTGCTTCTTCGTAATAAAGAAGAAAGCAAGCTTTCTTGGGAAGATACGTATAAAACCATGAGCAATGAAAAGGAAAATTGGGACGATTTTGACACAACCCTTCTTGACGGCCTGGAGGGTGAAGACTTTGAATATTAAACGGTACGAAATATATTTTGCTGATCTCAGCCCTACCATAGGAAGCGAAATAAAAAAAGTGCGTCCCGTCGTCATCGTTAGCCAAGACGAAATGAACAAATATTTGGAAACTGTTGTTGTGTGTCCATTAACCTCAAAATTGCATCCATTATGGCGAACTCGGCTCCAGATTAAATGCGCGAATCAAAACGCCGAGATTGCTGTTGATCAAATTCGCACCATTAGCAAGCAAAGATTGAAAAAGAAACTTGATACGTTGTCCGATATCAAAGCCGCCCAATTACGTAAGCTCATAACTGATATGTACGGTGAATAATCATTTGCTCAACAAGATTGATGGCTTTGTAAAAAGCTTTTCATGGTAACGTGTCATCACTGTATGAGAAAATAACTTGTCAATCATTTCAAAAGATTATGGACAAGTTATTTGGAAGCGAAGACGCCAGTGGAAAAAGAAAAAAGGGAAATTTCTTTTTAATGAATTTGCCCTGGCAAAAGTATTCCGCGCCCGATTTCTGGAGGCCTTAAATCAAGCCGGACTTTCCATCCCCAAAAATGTTCCCCAAGAATGGGTCGTTGATTGCGATCATGTTGGAAAAGGGATATCCGCGTTGAAATACTTATCCAAATATTTATATCGCGGCGTGATCAGTGAAAAAAATATCGTTTCCAATCAAAACGGCCGAGTGACTTTTAAGTATATTGAAAGCAAGACCGGCAACATACGTTATCGCACCCTTAAAGGGGAGGACTTCCTGCATCTGATCATGCAGCATGTG
>CAZQLG010000332.1:0-3681 GCA_964594105.1 uncultured Desulfococcus sp.
AACATTAATTGATCATAAATATAAATCGAGTTAGCAAAATCATGCTGCGAATCAGAAACCTGAAATGCTACTATGGGCGGATAATGGCTGTCAAAGGCATCAGTCTTTCCGTCAAAAAAAGCCAGATTATTACATTAATCGGCGCAAACGGTTCCGGGAAAAGCACGCTTCTTGAGGCCATCTGCGGTTTGCTGCCAGGCTGGGAAGGCGACATCTCATTTGAAGGTATTTCCCTTAAAGGCTTTGATCCGCCAGCGGTTGTTAAACATGGTATCAGCCTGGTGCCGGAAGGCCGATTGATTTTTCCACCCATCAGTGTTCTGGACAATCTGAAACTCGGCGCCTACACCATGTACCGAAAACGACAACATGATGCAGTGAATCAGACCCTGGAGAAAATTCTGGATCTGTTTCCGATTTTGAAGCAACGGTCAAAGCAGGCAGCCGGAACGCTTTCCGGCGGAGAACAGCAGATGCTCGCCATCGGCCGCGCCCTCATGTCGCATCCCAAAATGCTCCTGCTGGATGAACCCTCCATGGGACTGGCTCCGCTGATTGTTGAAAAGATCTTCGAGATTCTTGAAGCATTGCGAAACGACGGAATCACCATACTCCTTGTTGAGCAGAATGCCCAGGTTGCGCTTCAGGTAGCCGATTACGGCTATGTTTTCGAAACCGGCACGGTGGTCCTGCAGGGGCCAGCTTCAGAACTTCTGGCAGACCAGGAGGTCAAAAGAGCTTACCTTGGCAAAGATTATGGAGAATTTTATGATAACAAATGATGATTTCATCACCCTGAGCCCTGAAGAGCAGAATCAGCTTCAGTTAGAACGCCTTCAAAGCACCTTAAACCGTGCATATCGCAATGTCCCTTTTCACAGACACCGTTTTAAGGAAATGGATATTGACCTGTCTCAAATTGAGAATCTGTCTGATATTTGCCGGCTGCCGTTTATGGAACGCCGGAACATCAGCGAAAACTATCCGTATAATCTTTTTGCGGTGCCGCTTCGGGATATTGTCCGGATTCATACCGCACCCGGAACCACGCATAATCCGACTGTCAGCGGATACACACCACAGGATCTGTCACATTGGCAATCCATTCTGGCAAGAGCGCTTCAGGCGTCAGGCGTCACTGCTCATGACATTTTACAAATAACGTTAAATCCCGGCCTATCGAACTGGGGGCATGATTATAAGCATGGTGCTGAAGCCATTGAAGCCAGTGTTATTCCTCACACCCCCATGGCAATCGAAAAAAAACTAATGGTACTCCGGGACTATAAAACATCTGTACTCATTACAACACCGTCTTTAGCACTTCAGCTGGCAAACTATGTTCTAAAAAATGAAATCAATACCAATATTTTTGAATTAAAAACATTAATCATCGCCGGAGAAGCCATCAACACAGACGATCGTCGGTTACTGGAAGAAACACTGCATGTCAGCATCTGGAGTCATTACGGGCTCAGTGAGGTGCCGGGACCGGCAATTGCATTTGAATGCGAAGCCCACGAAGGCCTTCATATCAATGAAGACCATTTTCTGCCTGAAATCGTGGACCCGAAAACCGGAAATGTCGTACCGGAAGAAGAGTTCGGTGAACTGGTTCTGACAACCCTGACAACCCGGGCATTTCCATTGATTCGATTTAAAACCGGCGATAAAGCAAAGATTATCAAAACCGACTGTTCCTGCGGAAGGAAACTCTGCCGCATTGACTGGCAGGGGGAGCGCACAGATAATCTGATCAATATTGACGGGGTCAAAGTGCACAAAAAACAAATCCAGCTCACCATTCAGGCGATGCTGGATCTGCCGTCCGATGCTTCAAAATTCTTCATTAGAAAACGGGACGGGAAAAAATATATAGAAGTCTGGATTCCGGTGAACGATGCCATTTTTTCCGATGAGATAAAAGGACTGGAAGCCTTAATTCATCGCGCAGAAAATAACCTTTTAGAGAATATCGGTATTCCAGTGGCCATACGCCTTAAAGAAAAAAGTATGAGTTAGGTTATATCTGCCTATTCTTCAGCTGTTAAAAAAGATTCAATGATGATCACCAGGTCTTCTTCAGGTGGCAATTCCGGCTTCTGATCCGGGGACTGGGTGTAAAAGTAAGCAAATTCCTTAAAGCTGAACGATTCCTTACTCCCAACAGAGATATAGCTGATAACATCTTTCTGATCAAACTGGGAATCTTCTTCTTCTCCATGGCCAATGGTCTCAACAACATCTTTCTGCTCAGAACTGACGATGTCATCATTCTGCGAATAGGTAAACCATTGATTAGGCACCCATACTTCTACGCAGGACTTGCAGGCACCGGTAACGACCACCCTTTTGACATCCACTGCACCAACATTTTTAATCTTACCCTTAGCGTCAATGGACCACCCATTATCACTAAACTGGCTCAGAATGAACTCGCTTTCTGAGACTATCAGCTTGCCCTCTACTGTCGGTTTCTTTTCACAGGCACTAAAACAAAAAGCGCATACCAGCAAACTACAGCTTAAAATTATCAAACGGGAATAAATTTTCATGGCAACGCCTCCTGACAAATAATATTCAACACCAATTCAATACTCGAAAGAAGTGTCTAATTTATATAAATTTATATGTATGAATCAAAAAATCGATTCAGAAACTTATTTTATTCTTCCACGACTTCAAAAGACTCGATAACGACTTCCAGCATATCTGGCAGACCTGCCGGTGGCTGTCCACTCTGGTGAAAGTAAAATGCAACTTCCCTGAAACTGAATTCTTCTTCAGCACCGGCTGTCAAATAACTGATAACATCTTTCTGATCCTTCGTTTTCTCATAGTCTGAAATAGTCCATATGCCTGCAGTCAGAACTTGAGTACAGCCCCGGCAGTAACCAGTAATAACGACCTTTTTTACATCAACCTCACCGACATTTCTAATCTTGCCCTTAACATCAAGTACCCAGTTGATATCCGTGTCCTGCCTGATACTGAATTCCTGCTCAGTAACAATCACCTTACCTTCTTTTTTTTCCGCACAGGAGGCAAAGCACAGGCATGCAATTAATAGGAATGAGGAAACAACTGCAATCCGATTACAAAATTTCATTTCAAATCATCCTTTTCTGCTGAGAATACAAATTGCAACAATTCATATTTTATTAGGAGATCAACTTCACATCCACAAAAAGATTTTGTAACCGTTGTGTTTGTCGAAATAAAATTGCCTGCTTCTTCATTCAGTCTGTGAACTGATGTCAAATCTATGAAAAAAATTAACCATCAACGGTTTCAAAAGATTCAACAACGACTTCCAGATTCTCCGGCATCTTTCCTTCAGGCCCCGGACCACCCGGTCTAAAATAAAATGCGACTTCCTTGAAGCTGAATTCTTCTTCAGTCCCTGTTGTCAGATAATTGATGACATCTTTCTGTTCCGGAAATTTTTCTACACCATCATTACGAAGCCACCTCCCGGCTGTCCAAATCTCACTGCAGGACCGGCAGTAACCGGTAACAACCACCTTTTTGACATCCACTTCACCGACATTTCTGATCTTCCCCTTGGCATCAATGACCCAGTTGTATTCCGCATCCTGACGAATAGAAAATTCCTGTTCAGTAACAATCACCTTACCTTCTTTTTTCTCCGCACAGGATACAAGACCAATGCAAGCGATT
>CAZQLG010000333.1:0-3662 GCA_964594105.1 uncultured Desulfococcus sp.
ACATGCATATTGCCGCTGTCGCATCCGTTTTACCGGATCATTATTACGACCAGGAAGCTTTGATTGCATCTGTTCGTCATCATTGCGCAGGCCGCCATCATAATGTGGATCGGATTGCGTCCATTTACAGGAATACCCTTGTCAGCGGCAGATATCTGGCGCTCCCCATGGAAGAATATGAACAACTGCAAACGTTTACCGATGCCAACAATGCCTTCATAAAATGTGCTGTGGACTTGGGAGAACGGGCAATACGAAAAGGGCTGAAAAAAGCCGGTCTTACACCGGAAGATATTGATCATATAATATTTGTGTCCATTACCGGAATCGCCACACCGTCCATCGACGCCCTGCTGGTCAACCGGATGGGCCTTCGAAGGGACATCAAGCGAACCCCGATTTTCGGCCTGGGATGTATGGCCGGTGCGGCCGGCATCACAAGGGCAATCGATTACGTAAAAGCCTATCCTGACCAGGTGGCTGTTGTTTTATCCGTTGAATTATGCTCCCTGACGCTCCAGCGAAACGATTTTTCAGTGGCCAATATTGTTTCCAGCGGCCTTTTTGGTGATGCAGCGGCCGCCCTGATTGTAACCGGCAAAAACCGTCGCCCAACAATACCCCGTGTTATTGATACGCGATCGGTTTTTTATCCAAATACGGAGCATATCATGGGATGGGACATTACAGACAATGGCTTTAAAATCGTTCTTTCCGGCCAAACCCCCAAAATCGTTGAATCATCGCTTGAACCGGACATCAAACACTTTTTAACAGATAACAACTTAACAATAAAAGACATTAAACAATGGTTGTTTCATCCGGGCGGACCAAAAATACTTGAAGCCATTCAAAAAAGCCTCAAAATTACAAAAGAAGATCTTGCCCTGTCCTGGAAAAACCTTGAGGAAGTGGGGAATGTCTCGAGTGCTTCAATTCTGATGATATTAGAAGACGCCATGGACAATCATCCACCGCCCAAAGGGTCTTATGGATTCTTTAACGCTATGGGACCGGGTTTTTGCGCTGAAATGGGGTTATTGCAATGGTAATAACGGTAATTGTGTATATCCTTTTTCTGATGATTGTCAGCGCAACCCGTCTGCTGGAAATGCAAATCAGCCATCGCAATGCGGCCTGGGCCTTTGAAAACGGCGGTCTTGAAGTCGGCAAAACACATTTTAAATTCATGGTGATTCTTCATACCGCCTTTATATGTTCTTGCGGCCTTGAAGTTCTTTTTACCCATCGCCCCTTTATCCCGGCAGTGGGTTATCCGATGCTGGCTCTGGCGATCAGCGCACAAATCATCAGATTTTATACGATTTCCGTATTGGGCAAATTCTGGAATGCCCGGGTAATCGTTGTTCCTGAACGACCCGTCATCACTTGCGGATTATACAAATACATCCGACATCCCAATTACCTGGCAGTGATTGTAGAAATTTTTGCATTACCGATGATCCACACGGCCTGGATCACGGCAATTTTCTTCAGCATCTTAAATGCCTGGATGTTGACGGTGAGAATCCGGGCCGAAGAACAAACATTATCAAAGCACTGCGATTATCAGGATAGGTTTAAATCCCTGGGCCGTTTTTTGCCATTGGCTACGAGGAGCAAAAATCTTGAACCAAAATAAAATACTACAAGGCATTCAGCATGTTTTTGACCAATATCTTAAAATCGACACCCCCATCGCACCAGAAATGGATTTGCTGGCGGACCTTCAACTGGATTCCATGGAACTGACAACCCTTGTGGTGGAACTGGAAAACCACTTTCTGGTCATGTTTGAAGAAGGTAATGAATTAAATGTTCATACCATTGAAGATCTGATTCATTTAATTGATCACTGCCTGACCGAACAACATGGTGTTTCTAATGAATGAACAGACACTTTGCACTTTAATCCATAAAGCTGCGATACTGGGGAACAGAGGATACCGGTTTTTAGACCATCGGGAACAAGAATTATTCGTTGGATATGATGAATTATATAAAAAAGCATTAGACTTTGCCGGCGCATTTTCCCGAATGGGTATCAGGTCGGGAGACAAAATCTCGCTGATATTACCCACCTGCCCAGAATTTTTTTATGCCTTTTTTGGTGCCCTTTTCTGCGGTGCCGTTCCGGTTCCGCTATACCCACCGATTCGACTGGGAAGGATGGAAGAATATCACCAAAAGACAGGCCGTATGATAGAAGTATCCGAAGCTCGCCTGGTGTTCACCGACAAACGAATCAAACGCATACTCGGCCGGTCATTGTCCACTGCCAGACCGGACCTGGGGTGTCTTACATTAGACGAAATTGTTCCGGCTCCTTTTGAAATGATCGAGAGCGGACCGGACACGCCGGCGTTAATCCAATTCTCTTCCGGGACTACCATTGATCCCAAACCGGTGCTGCTAACCCACCGGCAGATTGTCGCCAATATCCGAATCATGCTTAATTATGGTATGGATTACTATGCCGATGCGGCTGATGGATCATCATACTGTGGCCTCAGCTGGCTACCCCTTTATCATGACATGGGGTTGATCGGATGCGCCATGCTCGCCATTGCCCAGCCCGCTGATCTTGTCCTGATACCGCCGGAACTTTTTATAACGCGACCGGCTGTCTGGCTCCGGGCGATTTCCACCTACAAGCCGATCATCAGCGGCGCCCCGAATTTTGCTTTTAGTTTATGTACAGAAAAAATCAAAGATAAAGAAATTGAAGGGGTCGACCTTTCCAGCTGGCAGGTCGCACTGATCGGTGGCGAAACAGTTTCTGCTTCAGCACTTGAAAAATTCATCAGCCGTTTTGAACCTTATGGATTTTCTCCCCATGCGCTGACCCCTGTTTATGGACTGGCTGAGGCATCACTGGGTGTTACATTCTCAGACCTGGAACAGCGATTTGTCTGCAACCATTTTAACCGGCACCTGCTTTTAAAGGACCAGGCAAAAATTGATCCGTCCGGCGATCCCATAATGTCGTTAGGCAACCCCCTGCCCGGTTTTCAGGTGGAAATCCGTGACAAGACAGGAGAGAAGGCTGCTGACAGGACTATCGGGTCCGTTCATATCAAAGGCCCTTCGATTATGAAAGAATATTATAATAACCCCGCTGCCACCGCCGACACAATGCATGACGAATGGCTTGATACCGGTGACAATGGATTTATTTTTAACGGAGATCTTTACCTGTACGGTCGAAAAAAAGATTTGATAATCATCCGGGGGCAAAATTATTCGCCCCAGATGATTGAACTGGCGTTGGCTAATTTCCCCGGCATTCGCGTCGGTTGTGTCGCGGCAACCGGCTATATCCCGGAAAATGATGAAAATGAAAAATTGATCGTTTTTATTGAAAGGGATAAACAAAGTGGCAAGGCCGATGATAAAATACTGGCGACCAAGGCTTCTAAAAAAATTACCGAATCCACGGGTCTGGTACCCGAATCCGTGATTGTGCTGGAACCCGGCACCATCTTTCGAACATCCAGTGGAAAATTTCGCCGAGGGGAGACATTAAGACAATACATCGCAGGGACCCTGGCACCGCCTGCGCAGGTCACCATATTTCAAATGTCTGCAGAAATGGTGAGGTCAAAAATCGCCTTTTCCCGCATGAATTGAAATGGGAACCGATGCTGTCAATAATTGACGAG
>CAZQLG010000334.1:0-3644 GCA_964594105.1 uncultured Desulfococcus sp.
CGGCAATGATCACATCTGCCTGGGGCGCAACAGTCATAACACCGGTAAACCCGCCATCATTAATTGACTGCGGATGGCTGTCCGGCAATGCGCCCCGCCCGTTATTTAACAACACAAACGGAAACCCGGTCTTTTCTATGAATTCTTTAAGCACATCCTGGCATCCGCTCAACCGTACACCGCTGCCGCCGATAAACAAAGGTTTCTTCGCGCTGTTGATAATTCCAGCAGCTTCTTTGAGTTCAGACGCATCCGGATGCGTGGATGATTTATGCGTCTTTCGAACCGGCATTTTCACGTCTTTCTCATCCACCGAGACAAACAAAATGTCCGGAGGCAATTCCAAAAAAACCGGACCCGGTCTTCCCATAGTTGCCTGGCGAAAGGCAATGGCAAGATATTCCGGGATACGTTTGGTTTCGTAACAGGTTGCACACCACTTGGTTATGGGTTTCACCACATCAATCTGGTTCATTTCCTGCAACGCACCGGTCAAATCATCGCGCAGCGGATGCCGCCCGCACAAAACAACCAACGGCGCATTATCTAAAAACGCATTGGCAATGCCTGTTAAGGCATTGGTAAATCCCGGGCCTGCAGTAACGAGACACACACCGGGTTCATTCTGGTAAATCGACCAGGCATGGGCCATCATGGCGGCAGCCTGTTCATGGCGTACATCAATGGTGCGGATATTATATTCCGTAAAGCCGTCTAAGATATTTTCAATGTGCCCGCCTGAAATGGTAAAGACCGTGCTGACATGTTCTACTTCCTTTAAATACTTTGCGACCAAGTGACCGCCGAATATTTCAGCCATGCGTTCCTCCTTATTGAATTGATCATTAACAATTAATTATTGATTATTGATAATTCATTTCAGCAATTAAAAATCCCAATAACTAATAATCAATTGCTAACTTATAATGATTAACAGTTAATACCTTTGAATCTCAGAAGCACTAACATCAACTTTAGTCACTTGAAATTTCTCTTTTTACATCACCAAAGCAATCGCATCTTCAAACCACTGTGCATAAACACTCATTCCCAGCACTTTGAGTTTACCATCGGCGGCAGCATTAAATGACGCATCTTTTTTCTTGCTCGTCATAACTGAAAATCCGGTTGCCGCGTCTTCCCAGACCAGGGCCACATCAAATTTTTTCTGGTCACCGGGCACAGAGGACAATTTGCCCTTATCAAAAATAAACATCCTGGCCCGCTGTCCGTCTTTCGTTTTTATCAAAATTTTTGCACTGATCTTGCTAATATATTTTTTAAACGCTTTGTTGGTCATAGAAGCGATTTTCAAAATATTATACAGCGCAAACAGCAGTACTGAAAATCTCATGAATGCCTCCTTCATGCTAAAATTGTTTATTGATTAAATGTCACAACGGTTTTCATCGCGCGGTTTTTTCCCTTACTCAAATTCACCTCGATCATCTGCTCAAATTCTTCCAGACCGAATTTATGGGTAACAAGATCATCTGCCCGGATTTTTTTAGCTTCCATTAACGCCATTGCGATTTCAAAGACATGCTGTTTTCTTCCGTCAAAATCAACATTGCCATAGGCATACACGCCTTTAATGGTTTGCAGCTTCAACCACAAGGGGGTTAAATCCAGCTTCACATCCCCGCCGATTCCCACAACACTCAAAGTCCCCATACCAGCCAACAGCCGCAAGCTCAGGTTCAGCGTGGAACTGATTCCCACCGTGTCATAAATCCGTTTAAACCCGCCCATTGGAATCTCCATGCCCAATAGGGGTTTATAAAATCTGGCCCCGGTAATCCGTGTCGTCTGAGCAAACACATCTTTGGACGGAATTATTTCATCTGCCCCTGCTTTTTTTGCCAGATCTGCAGCAAAAGAAGACGGCTCCATCACAGAAACGCTGCAATCCGGAACAAGGGCCTTTATGGACTGAATCACCAGATTGCCGATGACACCGCCGCCTATTACCAAAACTTTTTCACCAGCTTCGGGCATGTTGTCAAATATGGCCTGCAATGCCACAGCCAGAGGTTCTGTCATGACTGCGGACTCAAGACTTAACCCCTCAGGAACTTTGTAAAGTTGGGACTTATGGGCGGAAAGATATGGGGCAAATCCCCCGTTCACTCCGCTGTTGATACCTAAAAACATACCCGGCGGCAAATTCCCTTCAGCAAAGTTTTCACAATTACTGGCGCGCCCGGCACTGCAAGGCCCGCATACCGGATCAATCCCCCGGGCTTCACATGGCAGCCCCGGATTAACGGCCACGATATCGCCTTTTTGAAAGCCCGTGACATTGCCACCGGTTTCCATAATTTCACCGACCATCTCATGTCCGATCACACAGGGAAAGGAGGTGAACGGGGATGCGGAAGGAGAATCATGCAACATGATCAGGTTCAGATCACTGCCGCAAAAACCGCAATACAAGGTTTTAATTTTTACCCAGTCCGGGGTAAGCAATCGGGGTTCCGGGACATCGGCAAGCTGAACGGTTTTCACCGGCCCTTTATAAAATACCTTGTTGCCGAAAAATGTTCGAAGTGTTTTGGCGGCGGCGAATTTGGGGACATTGACATTAAACTGTAGTGCTTTCATAGGCCCTCCAGACATTAATGATTATTTCTACCAAAAAGTACGAAATTTACAGCCTGAACTTACACGATTGAATAAAAATGAGTTTCAGACTTTTTTGTACTGCACCAGAGATGGAAAAAGAAATTTTAAGAGATGTCTACCTGATCAATTATTGCAATATATGAATAAAAGTTCATATTGTCAATAAAAATTATTAAGTTATAAATTCAAATATTTATATGGATTACATGAGCATATAATCACTTTATTTATTATTGACAACGATTCACACGATGACTATATTATGTTTCAAAATCGGGATAAAGGAGCCACCATGACAACAGTAAGAACCCCCCAGCAGCCGCGCAGCATCCAGACCAGAGAACGCATAATGAAAGCGGCGTTTGCTTTGTTCGCCCAAAAAGGAATTCACGGGACCAACTCCAAGGAAATCGTGTCAAAAGCCGGTGTATCCATCGGCAGTTTTTATTCCTATTTTAAAAATAAAAAAACCCTGCTGCTGGAAATACTGGATGAATATCTGGACCGGACATATCTGACGGTATGGAAAGATATGGAAAATTTCACCATCAATGAGCTGGACCGCAATGATATCAAATTTATCATCGAAAATGTATTTAAAGCATATGAAATCGCCCCCACATTTATGATGCAAACCCATGCCCTGCGATATTCTGACCCGGACATTAACCGGGTGTATGAACGTGAGCGAAACCGGGAAGTCACCCAGATCAGATACCTTCTTGAAAACAACAAACACCGGATGCGGATTTCAGATCAGGAGGCGGCCGCCATTATCATCCACAACACAGTGGAAAGTGTCGTGCATACCTCAAAATTTCTCGGACCAAAAATTGAAGAGCAACGGCTGATAAATGAACTGGCGGATATGATTTATAATTTTCTGCTGCATGGCAGCCAGGAGGAATAAAGATCGAAAAGATAAAACGTCCAACAATGACGGCTTCGTAAAAAGCTTTTCATCGTGACGATTCACCACTATATCAGAAAATAACTTGTCCATCATTTCAAGTATTTAT
>CAZQLG010000335.1:0-3641 GCA_964594105.1 uncultured Desulfococcus sp.
GATATTGACATGCTGTTTAATTTTTTCACCACGTTTGAAGCAGAATCCAGGCATTCCATTGACGCCGGGCTTGTGCTGCCGGCTTATGAATATTGTTTGAAGTGTTCCCATATGTTTAATCTGCTCGATGCGCGCGGTGCGATCAGCGTTACAGAACGAACCGGATATATCGGACGGATCCGAAATCTTGCCCGCGCCTGTGCTGAAGGATATGTTAAGCAGAGAGAAGAAATGGGCTTTCCATTAATAAAATAATGAACATTGTTTATTTGTTAATTCTAAGCGGCATACGCTTTGAAATAAGATTATAAAAATTGATAGGAGTAACTATGAATCGGTTATTGGTGGAAATCGGAACCGAAGAAATCCCGGCAGGATATATTTCACCTGCTTTAGAATCATTTTCATCAATTCTGCGTAAAAAAATGGCAGATGCCCGTATTGGTCACGGTGAAATTAATATTTATGGAACCCCCAGGCGTTTGACGGTGATTGTTGATGACGTCGCAGAAAAACAAACCTCATTATCTGTTGAAATGATGGGGCCACCTGAGCGGATTGCAATGGATGACAAAGGCAATCTCACGGTTCCGGGACAAAAATTCGCTGAAAAAATCAATGTGTCACCAAAGCAATTGAAGGTTAAAGAAACGGAAAAAGGCCGATATCTTTATGCCGTGAAAACCGAACGCGGCATTGCAACGAAAACGTTTTTAAAGGGAATTCTTCCTGAAGTCATATTGTCCATTTCCTTTCCAAAAACCATGCGGTGGGGTGCATTAAAAATCCAATTTGCCCGACCGATTCACACAATCGTAGCGCTTTTGGGAAAAGATGTCATTTCATTTCAGGTCGGTGATGTGAAAAGCGGTCGGAACACATTCGGACATCGTTTTATGGCACCGAAAAAAATAAAATTATCTTCTTCGGATCAATATCTTGAACTCCTTTCTGAAGCGTCTGTTATTGCGGATATCAGTCTGCGCAGAGGAAAACTGGTTGCTCAGATGAATGAAGCGGTTGCCCGAATCAATGGTCAGGTAATACCGGATGATGATCTGGTGGATACAGTCACTAATCTCATTGAATATCCGGCAGCTGTTGTGGGAAGGTTTGATGATGAATTTCTTGAGCTGCCCCGTGAGATATTAATTACTTCCATGCGGGTTCACCAGAAATACTTTGCGGTTGAGGATTCTCAGGGCAATCTGATGCCGTATTTTGTGGCTGTAAATAATACAGTAGCCAATGACATGGATCTTGTTGCAAAAGGTCATCAACGTGTTTTAAGAGCCCGTTTGGCGGATGCCCAGTTCTTTTTTAATACGGATTTGAAAAATTCGCTGGATGAAAAGAAAGAAAAGTTAAAGTCTGTTTTATTTCAGGCAGACCTTGGTTCCATGTTTGACAAAACCACTCGGATTGAAAAACTGGCCGGTTTTCTGGCAGGCATTCAGGGCGTGGATGAGAAACAGACCGCTCAGATTCAGCGGGCTGCCGGTCTTTGCAAAGCTGATCTGGTCAGTCATGCGGTGGTTGAATTTCCCAAACTTCAGGGGATTATGGGGCGTGTGTACGCATACAAACAAAAAGAGCCGGACAATGTGGGTACGGCAATAGAGGAACATTACCAGCCGACGTATTCCGGCGCGCCTTTACCGGAAAGCCTTGAAGGCGCGATTTTAAGTATCTCAGATAAAATTGACTCGATTTGTGGCTGTTTCAGTATTAATCTGATCCCCACCGGTGCTTCTGATCCATATGCGCTTCGACGACAGGCGAATGGAATTATTTTAATTGCCTTAAAGAATAAGTTTTCATTTTCTTTAAATGATCTTATTGAAAAGAGTCTTCAGCTGTTTGATAAATGTGATGCATCTGAAATTGGCCCATTAACAGAGAAGATTATAGACTTTTTAAAAGGAAGAATGGACCACTTACTGGAAGCGGAAGGTGTTTCAAAAGATGCAGTCGCAGCTGTTTTGGCTGTTTCAAAAGACAATATCCCGACGATCTGGCAAAAGGCCCATGCATTACAGCGATTAAAAGCAGCGCCTGATTTTGAAATTCTTGCCACCGCGTTTAAGCGTGTGGTGAATATTATCAAAAAGGCCGATTCATCTGAAACGGTTTCACGAACTGTTAAAGAATCACTTTTTGATCATGGTTCCGAATCGGCTTTATTCAATATGTACAAAGACGTCGAACAACGGGTGGTCCGCCATATTGAAAGCGGAAATATTGATAAGGCGTTTGCAGAGATTGCGTCCATGCGCGAAACCGTGGACTGTTTTTTTGATGATGTCATGGTTATGGCAGAAAATAGTGATATCCGGAGAAACCGTCTGGCTCTTTTGGGACAAATTTCCGGTTTGTTTGAATTACTGGCTGATTTTTCTAAAATTTCTACCTGATTCATTTAAAACAACAAAACAAAAATTATAACATATTAATGACGGAGGTATAAGGTTATGGCAGGTTATGATCCAGAAAAAGATAAAGCACTTAAAGAATGGAAATGCAAAGAGACCGGTCTGATGGTTTCCATTAATCAGTATGGGGAAGGGGAGCCGAAGCTTCAGATTGGCCCGCGTATTTTGATGAAAAAAGACGGAACAGAAAGACGGCCGGCCAAAGCGGGAAGGTTGACCATTGAAGATGTCCTGTGGCTTTATGATATGATCGATGAAATCAAGGATGATATGGCCGCCCGGGTTGATCCGATGAAATAGTTAAGTTGTATAGGCTGAAGGTGGAAGGCTTTTAGGGAAAAATTTACAAATTTTATCCTTCAGCCTTCCACCTTCAACCTTTTTTAAAATTCCTCATAAAAAACACAAGAGATAGCTATGGATACCCATGAGGCCATCATCAATCCGATAATGGGTAAACAACCATCGCAACTGGGCAAACGGTGTTTGATGGTTGCCAATCCGCCCGACCTTGATTATTTGCATCGTTTATTAAAAACCGGAAATAGTCAATCCCGCCGCATTTTAATGAGCCGTTTAAATTACGGGTATGAAAATAATTCAATAAGTCTCATCGGTCCGTTTATAGGTGCCCCTTATGCGGTCATTTTGCTGGAATCTTTGGCTGTATGGGGTATTCGCGAAGTCATTTTTTTTGGCTGGTGCGGGGCGATTTCCGATAATGTCCGGATTGGTGATGTCATTATCCCCGACAAATCCTTTATTGATGATGGAATCTCTAAAAATTATATTGCAGCGCCACGTTCAGAAGCTTTTCCGTGCGTTCCTCTTCAGGAAAAAATAAAATCAACCCTTATCAAAAATAAAGTCACATTTCATGAAGGACCGGTCTGGTCCACAGATGCTATTTATCGCGAAACAAAAGAAAAAGTTTTATATTATTTGAAAAAAAATGCTTTGGCAGTGGAAATGGAAGCAGCGGCCTTGTTTTCTGTGGGTACTTTTCGTAAAATTGATGTGGGGTGCATTCTGATTGTTTCCGATGAGCTGTCTTCTCTGAAATGGAAGCCTGGATTTAAACATCCTGTTTTTAAAGACCGCCGCCATCAAGTATGTGACATAATCAGCAATTTCTGATGACTTTGTAAAAAATTCAAATTCTTTGTTGCGCTTCATCCTTCGTTTTTTCATGGTACGCTAAGTACAAAT
>CAZQLG010000336.1:0-3636 GCA_964594105.1 uncultured Desulfococcus sp.
TCCACAACAAGAGCCCGCGTCATGATAAAGCATTTGTTATTGTTGATGCCAATACACTCCCGGAAGGATTGTTTGAAAGCGAGCTTTTCGGACATGAAAAGGGCGCCTTTACCGGGGCTGATTCACAAAAAAAAGGCCGCCTGGAGATAGCGGACAAGGGAACTCTTTTTATCGATGAAATCGGTGAACTGCCTAAATCAATCCAGGTTAAATTATTGCGTGCTATTCAGGAAAAAACATTTACCCGGGTGGGTAGCACGATCACCCGGCATTCGGATTTCCGGCTGGTGGCCGCTACGAACCGGGATCTTGCCCATGAAGTCAATACCGGCAATTTCAGGGAAGATCTTTTTTATCGCCTGAATGTGGTACCTTTTCTCATACCGGCCTTAAGACAGCGAATAGAAGACATTCCGCTATTAGCCAATTATTTTTTAAGCAAATATGGCAAAAAATACCACAGGGAAAACCTCTACATTGACTCAGAATCCCAGGCATTACTGCAGGGGTATAAGTGGCCGGGAAATATCCGGGAGCTTGAGAACATCATTGAACGGGCAGTGCTTCTTTCATCCGGTAATTTGCTTGAGATAGACCTGCCCCTGCATAAACACAAAAAAAATCCCCATTCTTTTGAAGACCTGCCGACTCTTGATGATCTTCAGCGAAGATATATTCAATATGTTATGAGCCAGACAGACGGAAAAATAAGTGGACCGAACAGTGCCAGCGAAATCCTCGGCGTAAAGAGAACAACATTGCAGGCAAGGATGAAAAAACTGGGATTATAGTCATCCGATATTAAACCGGCAATTACAAATTGATTTCCCCTCAGACGGGCCTCTTTATTCTCTTTCAAACGGCCGGGTTACCAGCTTTCCGGGCAAACAAAAAAAGGGAAACCTCAAATGGTTCCCCTTTTTCAAACAACTCATTGGTGGCTTCACAAAAAGTCCAAATTCTGTGTTGCACTGCATTCTTCATCATTGCGAAGTAGGCAAGCGACGCCTTATTCCTCAGAATTTGCGCGCCTTGCCAATTTTTATAAAATTGATGAAGCCTTTTTCTTTGTCATCTAAATCGGACTTTTTCACCAACTCCGATTAATTGCTACACCTGATACTTAAATGACACTTTAACGGTCGCACGATACAATACGACTTTGCCATCCTCGATTTTCATATCCAAATCTTTGACTTCAGCAACCCTGGTATCTCTTAATGATTGGGCTGCGGTTTCCACAGCTGTTTTTGCTGCATCCTCCCATGAAGTTGCACTGGTTCCTACCATTTCAATAAATTTGTAAACACTGCCGCTCATAATCGCCTCCTTACTTTTAAAAGTTTAAAGTTTTGTCCAGCATGGTTGCGCTTGAGGATCCGGATAAGAAAAGAGATTGAAAAAAAACGGATAAGAGACTTGGAATCATCGATGCTGAATGTTTATTGTATACTATAAAAATAATTTATTGTCTATAAATTTATTTTTAAAAAAATATACCAATTATTTTTTTGAACCTTCACTTGCATTGTAGCAGGGGCATGATTATAATTTCACTATTATGAAAATAATTAACGAAAAAATACCCAATCCAAAAGAAATCGAAAAAGAAATTGGCGAGTTTCTGAACAAGAAATACGGTGATCAGGTGAAAATGATTGCCCCCATTGTGATGCCCCACGCCGATGATTCAGAGACTGATGATTTTTCTCATAAAAAAAAGAATCCCATTAACTTTGACTTAAAACCCGAAGACCTGATTGCCTATCTGGATCAGTTTATCATCAAACAGGATCTGGCCAAACAAATTTTATCCACCAAAGTATGTACGCATTTTAACCGTATTAGATATCAGAAATCGGATAAAGGTAAGAGCCTGAACCTCTCCGGCGGCATCAAAAACAATGTCCTCATGCTTGGACCGACCGGCGTCGGCAAAACATATATCATCAAACTGATTGCCAAGAAACTGGGCGTCCCTTTTGTTAAAGGGGACGCAACCAAATTCAGCGAAACCGGTTATGTGGGGGGCGATGTAGAAGACCTGGTGCGGGATCTGGTCAGAGAAAGCGATAATGATCTCGAACGGGCGGAACACGGCATCATTTACATTGATGAAATCGACAAAATCGCTTCCAGCGGAAACCTGATTGGCGCAGACGTATCCAGAGCCGGTGTTCAACGCGCCCTGCTCAAGCCCATGGAAGAAACGGATGTTGAGCTGAAAGTGCCCCATGATCCCATTTCAATGATTCAGGAAGTGGAACAATTCAGAAAAACCGGCAAACGGGAAAAACGCTCAATTAATACAAAAAATATTTTATTCATCATGAGCGGTGCATTTGGTGGCCTGGACGATATTATTAAAAAAAGAACCTCAACGCAAAAAATCGGTTTTGGCTCACCCGCAAAAGCATCACAATCAACATCCAGAATGATCAAGCAGGTAAAAGCAGAAGATTTGATCAATTACGGATTTGAATCCGAATTTGTCGGACGTCTTCCGGTAAAAGCCGTTTTTGAACGTCTCAAAGAAAAAGACCTGCTTAAAATTCTGCAAGCCCCCAACAACCCGGTCCTACTCAATAAAAAAATTGATTTTGCGACATACGGCATTACCATCAAATTTTCCAATGATGCGCTGGAATTGCTGGCCAAAAGAGCCTATGAAGAAAACACCGGCGCAAGGGGGCTGGTCAGTGTCATTGAGCAGGTATTAATTCCCTTTGAAACCAAGCTGCCCTCCACAAACATCAAACGTTTTCCGGTCACCGTGGCGGTTATTGAAAATCCGGAGCACAATTTAAGCAAATGGCTTACCGAAAAAACCGATTCCCATCGTCTTGAAACCTTTAACGCAATTATGCGTGAGAATAAACAAGCGATCATTATGTATCTGAATAATAATCGCGGCATTATAACCCATCAGCATGCGCTGCCGTTGTCTGCATATCGTATAGATAAAATATCAGACTATTACTGCAATAATGTAACAGAAATCGGAAATGCAGTAAAAAAAATCAAATCCTTTTATGATAAGATCAAAAAAATTGAATTAGACTTTTACAGCAAACATGATATTAACATTGTACTGGAAGAAGATGCTGTTGATGCCATTCTACACCAACTGGCAAGCGGCATAGATATCAAAAATGTTTATAAAAAGATATCCGATGATTTTGAATATGGTTTTAAACTGATCAGAGAAAAGACCCAACGCAATCGGTTTTTCCTGTCTGAAAAGGCCTTAACCAATCCGGAAAATTTTTTAAATCATATCATTAAAACAGAATTCAGTAAAAACGATATCCAGGAAACTTATTCATTAAGCCAGCCGGATCTCAAAAAAAACAACTAAAATTTGGAGTAACCATAAAGTCATATGATCGGAATATCCAAACTATACTGCGGCACCGTCGAACCTTCAGATGCGATTCGATACAATCGGCAATCAAAAGACCTCCCGTCTCATCTCCTCCAGTTCTCTATTGATAAAAACCCGGTGGTTGTCTGGAATATTACCCAGCAATGCAACTTAAAATGTGTCCACTGCTATGCCCATGCAAAAGCCACCCTTCAAAAAAATGAACTAACCACCGAGGAGGGAAAACAAGTCATCGATGACCTTTCCGCCAT
>CAZQLG010000337.1:0-3635 GCA_964594105.1 uncultured Desulfococcus sp.
TATAAACCGCTGGGTATCAATACCTGTAAAAAATAGCGTTTGGAACGGGTAGCTGAGGGAGAATTTACGGAGATGAGCGGAGCAATCTATGGATCGAAATGCTTGAATCCGAATTAGCATCATAGGCCATAAGCTTGCCAGCAAGGCACTGGGGTCAAACCTTGATTATTGATTTTAACCAGTTTGCGATTTGTGTCAATCTTATAATTTATAATAAATTTAAATAATTATGTAATAATAAAATCAATAATCAAGGTTTGACCCCATTTCACCCCATTTCTTAGCATAGTAAAATCACGCAGCGGTTTGAATTATCGGTAGTTAGCGCCAGCTATTTCATTTTGAGATCCCTTACATTCAAGGCTTTAAGGGGTTTTTTATAAGATTAGCAAGGTCTCTTGGAAAGAATCACTGAAAAACCGGTTCTTTAAACTTTTCCATATCGGATCTGCCGATTGCAATAGGTCAAAATCTTTTCTCTACTGTCTCTATAAAAAGATCTCAGTGATCACTTGTCGGCGACGATAAGGTTGCCTAATACATGATAGTCATATTTGCCGTTTTCCCAGTCGTAATAATATCTGATTTCATATTTTCCTGCTTCAATACCTCCCAGATTTATAGTCCCGTTTTTCAATCCCTCACCAGTATAGGAATATGTCTGATAGTCTGTATTCTCTGAACTGGGTGTGGCAATGGATATCCAGTCGTGTTCATTTCCTGGAAAATTAGAAAACTCTAAAATAATTTCTTCAAAAGGAGCATAGACTGTCTTATTTGGATTCACCAAGGGACCAAAGTCACTTGCCTTAGGTTCAGAAGATTGATCTGTAACTGATTGGGCAATTTCCTCATTGCTACTGACACTTTCTTCTGCTTCTATCTTCATACTTTTTCCGGGAGCCCAAGATGTTGTTTTTTTAATGTCTATGTTACGGCTGGGCCCTCCGCCAAATCGCCAACGACTCGGGCCAACTAAATACCTGTTGTCATTATATTCTTCTTTAGCATGCGGCATTAAAATCGATAATGCTGCTAACAATTGTTGAGCCTTTTCCATTCCTTCCTCATTTGAGGGAAGAGTAAAATAAAAAATCAATTCATTAGCTTCATTAAAAAGACCTATTTCATAATCAACGCCACGGAGTAGCGTACATTCAAACAGTTTGATTGTCTTAACATCACTGTATTCTAACCGTGTAGATACTATAGATTCATCACCATCATAGTCGTAAATATTTTGATTTCCAGAGCTGCGTAAAAAGGCCCACCACTCAATACACTTATCATATGCTATTCTCTCTTTATCTATAACTCTGTTTTTCACCCTATTAAAACATATACTCTTTGCCCACATTTTTCTATTATCATCACTATCAAATAAAATTGTCATCTCGTCCTTATTTGGCGTATCTAATGTATAAATTCCTTCATTGATACAATCCCAATACGTTCTTTTATGGATACATTTTTCATTCGGCGTAACTAATGTCCAAGTTTCTTTATTATAAACTTCATTCGGTTTAAGAAATGTATAAATTACTAAATTGTCATCAACTTTACAAACTGTATTTTCTGGAAATATTTTCAGACTATGGCTATTACCCTTTATCTTTATTTTATTTTTAACATTTTTAACAAATCCCCAATTAGAACTAGTTATGCATGGCTCCAATATTTTAATTGCGTCGTCTTTATTCATTTCAGTTTTAAAAATCTTTATCTGGTTGTCATTTTTATATTCTATTTGCTTCCAAGGCAGGAGGAATTTAGAGCAGCCAACAAACAATAAGACTAACAACACGACAGAATATCTTCGAAAAAGTTTATTCTGAGAATTCACAAGAGACCTCCCCATTCATCACATAATGACAAAAATTAACTACCTGATTAATAATTGTGAAAATTGTGGGCGAAAAGCATTCTCTTTTACAAATAAAGTTGGAATATTCTGATGGATATATATCAAAATATCATTTATGTGTCAATATTCCTACCTAAAAAGGAAATTTGAACGGATAAGAACTTGCTTTTTCTAAAAAGGGGTAGAGCAAAATTTGCCTTGAGTGCAATAAATAAACGTTTTATGCCCTGTACCACTGAGTCTGTTGTGACCAAATCTGATTCTTCTAAGAAACATCAAATTTGAAATCTGTAAAAGAGATCTGCATTTTGCGTCTATAATTCCTTGTGATTTATTTTGCAGATAGCTGAAAGGAAATTCGTCAAAAAACTGGGCATCGTTGCAGTCACTAAACAGCCATTCTTTTATCTCTACTACAGATCACAACCAAAGCCGAACATATTAGCGAAGGTTTTTCGGAATCAGGAAGGTGGGGAACTTAGGTCCACAGGACCCACTGAAGGGCAGGCAAAGCCGGGTATGACGTTTGCTGTAAGGCTCTACAGGCAAGACTCTGAGCTCACAATCTGTATAAATTTTACTGCAGTAGGTGTGTTGGGTAGCATAGTTATACGCCAATCGGGATGTTACCTGATTGGTCTCTAATCCGGTAAAAGGATTAGAACCGAGGAACCGGATGCGGTAGTCCCGCTCGTCCGGTTCTGTGGTAGGCGCGTCGGGTAACCGATGCGCCTACCCGGTGATTTTTTGCATTTAAAATTTCTTGAGATCGGTTTGCCAAATCGCAGGAAATATCAACTCTCTTTCCCAATAGGTATACGCATTTTGACTAAGTATTTTTCAATTCATTTTTCAGTGTTGCTTTGTCTCATAAATTATGTTTTTTATTATAGCCAATTAAATTGACTAACAGCCCTTTACCAACAACTACAACTTAAATAATAATAAAAAGCCAAGACTGGTAAACATTTACAATTCGTCATCAAAACGTAAAGCATAAATCATTAATATTAAGGAGAAACATATGAAAAAAAAAGATGCCTCATTAAAATATTTGTTCTTCCCTTTTTTGTCGACAATGTTAATAATGATAGTCCTATGTGCGGGGTGTTCGACGAGAGTGACGGGCGTAAAGAGTAGCTACTCACCAAATTCACCGCCAATCTACACCGAATCCTTTCATGGAAGCCTTACCGTATCTAGAATTAGAATAATAGACAAGAGAGATATGGAGCCCACCGCCTATTACAAGAGCTTTTACACGTCTAACGAAGCCAACTATGATAGAAATGTCAGCGACATTGTAGGTGAGGCCTTGAAGACAGAACTAGATAGAGCGGGCGTGGGGGCTCAGAAATCCGCAAACACTAGTGCCACCACAAATGGCACCACTGTAAGAGCCCAAGTTCTTGAGTATTTAGCTCACGTTTCAAGGCCTACAGGCTTCTTCTTAGTGTCGGACGTTCTGGATCTGAAGGTGTCTATACGCTTCAGATGGATAGATGAGGACGGTAAACTCCTCGAAGAAAACATTCGCAGCGAGCATGTTACAAGGAAACTAGGTGTCTCAAATGCTCCCATAATGCCCACGGGCAGTGAACAGATCGAAGACTACGGGAAGGAACTAATGAATTCTGTTTTGCCCCGGGTGATCGAAAAGGAGATCCGGTTAAACAAAGTGCTGAAGTGAGCTCACGCCAGGCAATTGTCAGAAATCAATGAGAGTTAGGTTTAAGAACAGCGTCCGACCCCTCATCGACAAAAGGCACTG
>CAZQLG010000338.1:0-3630 GCA_964594105.1 uncultured Desulfococcus sp.
GCTATTCAAACAAAATGATTTTGATGGGATCGCCTATGGAAGTTCTCTGGGAGAAGGCCATAATTTAGCGCTATTTGACATTGACAAAGCGGATATTGCAAATGTTCAGATTTATGAGCTGAAGCAAATTAGTTTTGAGTTTAAAAAAGCTGAAGGCCCTTACTAAAAAACAATAATGATAATTTATTTTGCGCTATTTGCGGTGAAAAATTAATGAATACCAAACAGATATCAGACACATTAAATCAGATTTTTTCTGAAAAAAACAAACGCATCATATTCTGGTATGACGGAGACAAAGAGTTTGATGAAACTTTATCATCAATCACAATCCCTAATGCCGAGTTACTCCGCCTGGATGAACATGGTGCGCTGGAACTGAAAATCAAAATCGAATCTGAAAATCCCAAAGACAAGTTTATCCTTTATGCACCCTGGCACGAGCCTCCCCCGGAAGATGACTGGCTTTTTGATATACGGCTATACAGCCATACCTTTCATGCAGATAACGCATCCATTATTTTAAAAGACCTGAACCTTGAAAATCAGAGCCTGCATCCATATATCAAACAGAGAAAGGCGTTCTTCCGCAGCCAGGAGCGTGTCAACCGTTTGAAAAAGTGGATACTACCCAATGACCGGGAAGATGACATTGATCTGAAAATGCTGGCCGTCATCACAAGGGCGGATTTGGCAGAACCATTTTCAATTTTGATGAAACTGTTTGATTCATTCTGCCAGGATAGAAAATTTTCCATTGAAGACCCGTCAAAAGTTTGGACAGAGATTGAAAAACTTGAACTGACATCATTTTTTAAAAAACTTTTATTCCAGACATTTGGATACGTAAATGAGGAATCTTCCGGTTTAATTGATTTCCTGATACGGATCTTTGTAACGGATTTTTCAAACAACATTAAAGCAGATTTTCCGGCATCTCTCGCTCATTTTGTCATCCAAAGTACATCTCTTTCAATGAATGCTTCCGTGTTCCTGTCTCAATGGCGAAGCAATACCAGGCATTTTATAAACTATAATATTATTTCACAGTTTATTGGCAAACGATTAAAAATTGATGACCTGCTGGTATCTTATGACAAAGAATCACTGCTTGAGGTGATGACATTTGCAGCTATGGAACGCAGAATCATCAGCGCCATGCGTGATCAGATCATCAAACTGCATGAAAACGGGTACACTGAAATACAGGACGCCATCAAAACACGGCTGGATGGATACTGGGCAACCACAGTTTTAGGCGATGCTGATCAGGCCAACCTGTATAAATCCGTTTATCATGCTCTGGAAAATGCGATCTTACTGTTTGAACTCAGAAAAAAATACGATGCCGGTTTCAGCTATCCTGGCGCCCAGGATATGTTTACGGCTTATGTCAATGAACTGTTTTTGTTTGACCAGTATTACCGCATATTTCATGAACTGGCAGATAAAGCGGATTTTGCCGGATGGGATATATTAAAATCACTCCGAGAGACGGTTGAAGACTGTTACAGCGGATGGTTCATGGATCAGTTGTGTTTGAAATGGGGTGATTTTTTAGAAGCCAATTATACGGATAACCTGTTTGAAAAATGGCGATTGCCAGGAGTTTGTAATCAATACGACTTCTTCAGCAGGTATATCGAGCCCACCCTGAAAGAATCTGCCAGGAACCGTTTGTTTGTAATAGTCAGTGATGCTTTCCGGTTTGAAACAGCAGAAGAGCTGAGCCGGGTTATCAACGGAAAGTATCGTTTAAAAGCAGATATTGAGCCCATGCTGGGCGTGTTGCCAAGTTATACGGCGTTGGGTATGGCTTGCCTATTGCCCCATCAAACGATTGCAATAAAAGACAGTGCCAATGCCGATGTTTTAATTGATGGCAAACCTGCCGGATCTCTGGAACAGCGGGCAGCTGTTTTAAGTCATTATGAAGGGACAGCGGTTAAAGCAGATGACCTGTTATCCATGAGCAAAGATAAGGGACGGGAATTTGTTAAACCCCATCGGGTAATTTACATTTATCATGATCAGATTGATGCGGTGGGGGATAAAGCAGTTTCTGAAAGCAACACATTCGATGCCGCCCGTAAAGCCATTAATGAACTTTATGCGTTGGTCAATTTCATCATTAACAGTTTGAACGGAACCAGGGTCATTATAACAGCAGACCACGGGTTTATTTATCAGGAAAAAGCACCGGCTCCCATTGATAAAAGCAAGCTGGAAATCGACCTTAAAGATACGGTTAAAACACACAAACGATTTGTGATGGGCAAAAAATTAGGGACATCTGATAAAGCCTTTTCAGGAAATACATCTGTGACCGCTCATACAGAAACAAAGATGGAATTTTTACTGCCAAAGGGAACAAACCGGTTTAATTTTATGGGAGGTGCCAGATTTTTTCATGGCGGCGCTATGTTGCAGGAGATTGTGCTGCCGGTTGTCACGGTTACAGAGATGCAAGGCAAGCACCTTGAAAATTCCGAAGTGCATCCTGTGGGGGTATCTCTTCTTGGTTCAATCAAAAAGCTGGTAACCAACAGGCCCATTTACAAGTTTATCCAGACCGACCCGGTATCTGATCGGATGAAACCGGTAACGCTGAGAATTTCCCTTCGGGATGGAAACGACCTTATCAGCAATGAAGAAACCATAACTTTTGACAGTACATCTTCATCTCTGGATGACCGCCAGAAGACTGTAAGACTGGCCTTAAAGAATGATTCCTATGACAATAAAAAAGAATATCACCTGGTATTACGAAATGTAGATGACACGGAATATCTCCGGATACCTGTTATTATTGATATTGCTTTTGCCAATGACTTTTAAAGGAAGATATTATGGAACCGGAAACAAGCATTGATACATTATTAAATACTCATTTTGCAGGCCGTGTGGTGCGCAAGGATCTTACGAAACTGTTAAAAGAAGGCGCAAATGTTCCGGTATATGTGCTGGAATATCTTCTGGGTATGTATTGTGCGGTGGATGATGATGAAGTAATTGCCGAAGGTATGGTCACCGTAAAAAATATTCTTGCTGAAAATTACGTGCGTCCGGATGAAGCTGAAAAGGTAAAATCCAAGATAAAGGAACTGGGCAATTACAAGGTTATTGATAAAGTCACTGTTAAGCTCAATGAAGATAAAGATAAATATGAAGCAATCCTGTCTAACCTTGGCGTTAAAGGCATTGAAATAAGCAGTGCAACGATCCGGAAATATGAAAAGCTCCTTGTGGGAGGGATCTGGTGCATTCTCAACCTTGAATATTATTATGATGAAGGCTCAAAAGTGTCTCCTTTCATTATTTCCGAACTCAAGCCGATCCAGATGCCGAACCTTGATTTGCAGTCGGTCTTTGATGCCCGCAAAGAATTTACCGAAGACCAATGGATTGATGCGCTGCTGAGATCAACCGGACTGGAACCGACCAATTTTGAAGAAAGAGTTAAATGGCATCTGCTGGCAAGACTGATTCCGCTGGTGGAAAATAATTATAATATGTGTGAACTCGGTCCCAGGGGAACCGGCAAAAGCCATATATATAAAGAAATCAGCCCGAATTCCATTTTAGTATCCGGTGGACAAACCACTGTTGCCAATCTCTTTTATAATATGA
>CAZQLG010000339.1:0-3627 GCA_964594105.1 uncultured Desulfococcus sp.
TGATCCCGATTCTGAATTTCCTGATTGAGTTTCAGGACGGCACTCTCATGGTCGGATCTCAATTGTCCCATCCGCTCATCAGCTGCACCCTTTTCATTCTTGCAATCGGAAAACCGGCCTCGAAGGAGTTCGATTTCATCTTCCTTTGTCCGGATCAGATCGTTGCGTTCGGAAATAAGAATCTGAAAATTTTGAATCCGGTTTTTCAGTTCTGTTATCGTGTCGTCTGAAAAAGCAGCCTGGCCCCGGAGCGCTTTTGCGGTGTTTTCCAGAGCTGAAATACGGTGCCGGGTCTTTTCCAAGTGCTCAAGTTTTTTATCACCGGCAAGCACTTGCCCGCGGAGCTCGGTATTTTTCCCGGTTATTTGAATAATTTTTTGATCGAGTTCGGATAACTGCTCCTTACAGGTTAAAAGAGTTGCTTTTTTATCAGCATACTGGCGATAGACTAATAATAAGACGATGAAAACAACTGCCAGCAGTACGGATAAAATGATAACAACTGATTTTTTCATTGCTATTCTCCCTGCATTGTCTGCGGCTATTTATATAGGTTATTTTTCAATAGTGTCCATCCAAAAGTGAGGGCTTTTGCTCAAGATCAAGGCATGCGAAAAAATAGGTAGAGGCATATGCCTGATCTTCATAGACGTATTTTTTCGTGAGCCTTAAATCTAAAATTCAGTGTGCGGTTCAGAAAGCAAACTAAGTTGCGCAGTCAATGGTAAGCATGGGAAATCTGCTCAAGATCGACAGTGAATTCCAACGCAAGTGTATATAGAAGAATACTATAAAGTAGCGGTGATTACAAGCCTGAGATTTTTTTTAAATAAGATATGGTTGTGCAAAATAAAAAATGGTTGTTGCTAGGACTAAAACCAGAATTAAAATATAACTTAAAAGGATAAATATTAACTATATGGACGAATTATTCATTTATTCAGAAAATGGTTCAGAGATCACGAAAAATCTATTGATGCAGGAATGGCAGTTTTAAAAAAAACGATTTTACCTCTTTTTCTTAAAAAAAAGATAAAGATCTAAAAAAAATGAGGCCGACAAGAAGACCGATGACGGTGCCAACGTACCGTGTCGAAATTGTTGTTAATATTTACATTGACTTGGCAGATATTTTTGCAACTGATTTTTCTGTGCTTTGCTTCTATCCGGAAGAATATAGGCCGCACATCTTTTTTCTATTTCTTTTGAAACATTGACATCTACAGGTATTTCCAAAGGAAAATTGTTTGGGTCTATTCCTTTTTTATCAAAAATATTGCTTACTCTCTGTTCTTTTCTGTAGATGGTTGGGGAACCGATCATCAGAAAGCTTTTTGTTTCCAAAGATGCTGCCAGCTTGTCTTTAAGCATGGGGTCAAAAGAGAGGTTCAGTCCCTGAAGTGTTCGGTTGCAGTTGGTCAGCAATTCTTCATTAGGTATCATTTTTTTGAAACTTCCCCCTGCAAATGCAGCCATAAGACCGGGATAACACCAGATTTTCTCTACATGGGTCATATAATAGGGTGCTATTGAGGTTAAACAGGATTCGAATCCGCCTTGATAATTATTTCGGGTGCCATGAACAGGTATGTTAATTTTTTAATGTTGTATCTTGTGGTTCTCTGATTTTCAATTGCTGTAACGCATAGCTATTGCAAGATGCACTGGGGAGGAGGGTTTTGATGGTGAGCGCTATCTTTGCCTCACCAAAGTTTTATTTCTTGACATAATCGGAGATTGATTCAACCCGATCTATAGCGCAAAAGTCCTGTTCCGACACAACATATTGATATTTAATAATTTAATATTGATATTAGTTCTCATCTGGGTAAATATTAAACATTATTATCCAGGTGATTCCCTATGTTCAATGCATGCAATGCCCAAAAATCATATGACCTTTACGAACCACGCAATCCGCATAAGACGCCTTACTTCCAATGCGTGCAAGATCATTTTGAAGACTTGGAGATGGTCTGGGATGATTGCTATCAAAGTCAGTATGGATTTTTCAGACCTTATGTCCGGGACGTGATTTACCGGTATTTGGACTGCGGGGACCTGTACCTGGGATTTGCCCGGGTGCGGTGCCTGGATTGCGGCCATGAATATCTTTTGCCGTTTTCCTGTAAGCGCTGTCATTTCTGCCCCTCCTGCCACCAGAAAAGAGTCATCGAGTTCGGTGAATGGCTGTGCGAGGAGGTATTGAAGTATGTGCCGCATCGCCAATGGGTATTTTCCATCCCCAAACGGCTTCGCGTATTTTTTATGACCAATCGCCGGCTGCTTGCCAGGCTTTCCCGGTGCGCCTGGAAAGTCTTGTCCAAGTATCTGAAAGCCGGTGTGAGATATGATGACGCGGTGCCCGGCGGCGTGATCGCGGTCCAGACCTTTGGCGATTTTCAGAATTTTAATCCCCATCTGCACATTATCGCAACCGATGGCTGTTTTTACGGAAACGGCATGTTCATCAAGGGGCCGCAAACCGTTGCAAAGGATCTGGAGGATGCATTTCGCCGGGAGGTCTTTGCCCTGTTCAAAAAAGAGGGAATGATCACCGATTTTGTCATCGACAATATGATGCGCTGGCATCACAGCGGCTTCAACGTCTATTGCGGCAAGACCCTCTGGCCGGACAATGAAGAGGGACTGGAGAATCTGGCCCGATACATTATCCGGGCGTCATTTTCATCCGAGCGGATGACGTATATCCCGGCCACTGAAACAAAAACCGGGACGGCCAGGGTCATTTACCATTCCAGGAATGACGCATCGTCCAAAACATTTGACGCTTTGGACTGGCTGGCACAACTGACCACTCATATTCCAAACCGGGGGGAGCAGATGTGCCGGTATTATGGTTATTATTCAAATAAATCCCGCGGTATGAGAAAGAAAGCCGGGGCGGATGATGCGGTTCCGGCATTGATGGAACCGGTTCTGACATCCCGTGCGATGCGGAAGCACTGGGCCCGGCTGATTCAGAAGGTGTATCATGTGGACCCGCTGAAGTGCCCGAAGTGTCAGGGAACCATGAAGATCATCTCCTTTATCGAGGAACCGGACGTTATCCGGAAAATTCTTGTGCACCTCAACCTCTGGGATTTCCGGAACCATGACCCGCCGATTAAAAAACCTGTGCGGATTCCTGAGTTGACGTATGATGAATCATATGCTCAACCGTCATTTGAAGATGTCTGGGTGCAATAAATTGCAAACCGATATGCAGGACCGGTGCCGCCAAAATTGGTGAAAATTACGCGGATTTCCGGAATTTTGCGGGCATCCTCGATTCCACTGCTACGATCTATCGATCCCTAAAAACCCACCGACACACCCCCTACAACATAAAGGGCCTGTTAAAACTTGACATACAAGCTGATTCCTGAGATAAATTAAGTCATGAAAAGCAATGCCTTATTCCTTTAACTTCCAGACGTACTGATTCGAGTTAAGCAGGAAAAAATAAAGGGCAATGCCGTGATACAAATTGCAGAAGAGTCATAGGGTAGGCGTTCATATCTAAATTTCTATTTTATAGGGGGACCCGTAAACGCTTACCAATAGGGGGCATGAAGTGAAATTACTTATGATCTACGCAGATACATTTGCCTATAAAACGAGCGT
>CAZQLG010000340.1:0-3626 GCA_964594105.1 uncultured Desulfococcus sp.
TATTATGTTCTTGATGAAAAAAATGGTTTTGATGCCATTAAGGTGGTCCGGCATAAGAACCCGGAAGTGGTGATCCTGGACCAGAAGATGCCGGTAATGGATGGTATCGAAGCCTTACAGGAGATTAAAAAGGTTAGGCCCGAGGTCCAGGTTATTATGCTTACCGGGCACGGCAGCACAGATGATGCGACGGAAACCGGCAAGCATGATGTATTTAAATATATGGAAAAACCCTGTGGTATTGAAGAACTTGTGAAAACGATTACAGCCGCGCGCCAGGCAAGAATACATGCCATGGCGAGAAATGAAATCGCAGATATCAAGCGACATAGTTTAAAACACTGGCTCATCGGTGCGCACAATGCACGGCCGGGACTGATATTGCTGGGCGTTTTATTGTTTGCATTAATATTGATGATGCCGGTTTCAGACCGTTTAAAGACACTTGTCACCACAGAGAAAACCGGTCAGATAACTGATATAACAGCCGGTTATGCATATTATCAGAAAATGAAACCAGGAGAAAACATATCCGATTATTATTCAAAAAAAGCAAAATTGGGTGAAACAATCAGAAATGAAACTGGGGGGATTAAATATCAAGCCGCAGATCCTGGTAAAACCGTTTTTCGCGTGAAAGTGATGATCGGCGTATTGGTGATTGCCGGTCTTTTTTGGGCCAGTGGTGCCATACCCATTGGTATGACGGCATTGCTGGTGGGTGTGTTGATGTATTTTTTCGGCGTACTGCAGCCCAATGATGTGGCCAAGGCCTTTTTAAAGGATGCGGTAATCTTCATCTTCGGTGTTCTGGCAATATCCAGCGCGGTGATGAAAACCGGGCTGGACCGGCGCATCGGTGCTTTGCTTCTGGGAACCAGCAATAAGTTGTGGAAGTTTGCGTTTCTTTTTTGTCCGATGCTGGCGGTCACCGCGTCATTTCTATCTGAACACGCCTTGATCGCGTTTATTATTCCCGTGTTAATGATGGCATACATGGGCGTGGTCCGGACAGCGGGTTTGAGAAAAGACAAGAATCTGGCGGTCATGATGATTCTGATGGTTTGTTTTACGGCCAATATCGGCGGGCCGGGTTCTCCTGCTGCCGGCGGTCGAAATGCCGTTATGCTGGGAATAATGTCTGATTACGGGGTTGCCCCGAGCTTTGGCCAGTGGATGCAGTATGGGCTGCCATTTGTGCCGGTTATGGCGCTGGTAATCGGCGCGTATTTCTTTCTCAGGTTTCGCAACAAGATCAAGGTAAAAGATTTAAATCTGCTGGCGGAAGTCAAAAAGGAAACCGACAAAATCGGGAAAATGACCATGGATGAATATAAGACCGCAGCCGTTTTGGTGGTATTGGTTATTTTATGGTCAACCGTCAGTAGTCGTTTCGGCATGGGCGGGCCGGTGATTCTTGCTATTGTCGCCTTAAATATTTTAGGTGTTCTGCGATGGCGGGATGTGAATGAAATTCACTGGGACGTTGTTTTGCTGTATGCCAGTGCCTGCGCCATGGGAACCGGACTGGCCGTTACCGGCGCTGCATTATGGATTGCGGACAGTTTTGTGGCCATTCTTCCGGATGCTTTGCGGAGCGGAACCGGTCTTGCGTTTGCGTCAAGTCTGTTTACAGGCATTTTGACTAATTTTATGAGTGACGGTGCAACCGTGGCAGCCATTGGCCCCATTACCGTGCCCATGGCCACCCTGTCCGGAACGCATCCGTGGATGACCGGGTTGGCAACCGCATTTTCCGCATCGTTTGCCCATGTTATGATTATCGGAACACCGAATAATGCCATTGCTTACAGCATGGCGAGAGATCCGGTCACCGGCGAACAGCTGGTAACCATGAAGGATTTTTTGATCCATGGCAGTATCGTGCTGTTGTTGTCTTTCCTGGTGCTGTGGGGCTGGGTGTTTCTCGGATACTGGCAGTGGGTCGGGTTTCCGGCGGTTTAACCCAAAGACTCGTCGGAAAATCGTGGTATTTGCGTAGGGTGGTAAGCTGCGCGTAATCCACCGCATTGATCGATGAGTCTTGTTGAGGCATATGGCGGATTACGCGCAGCTTACCGCCCTACATGAATTTTTAGAAGAACCAAAAGAAATAATTACGAATTTTTTAAAAGTATCAAAATGGCTGAAAAAATGGGAAACAATCAATGAACGATACAGGATCGGAAAATATAGGAGCGGAAAAATTTTCCCGGATCCGGCGAATTATTTTAACCCGGGTGCTTCTTGCGCCGTTTATAATCCTGATGATCGTTTGCAGCACCCTGGTTTATTATTTTGCCACCAACCTTTTTGACCGGGTGGCGTCCGAACTGACCCGGGTGGCAGATGATCATCGATATTTAATTGAACAGTTTTTTTCTGAACGGACTGAAGATCTTCAATTTATTGCCGGGTCAAACAGTTTTCAATCACTACGGCGACAAGAGCGGCTGAGTGAAATTTTTCATGTCCTTCAGTCCACATCACCGGCGTTTTTGGACCTGGGGGTGTTTGATAAAGAGGGGAATCATGTTGCTTATGAAGGCCCTTACCGGCTGGAGGGGAAAAATTACAGTCAAGCCGAATGGTTTAAAGCAGTTTGTGAAAAATCCATTTATATATCCGATGTCTTTATGGGATTTCGAAACACGCCGCATTTTATTATTGCCGTAAAAAAGATAGAGGATGGGGTGTCCTGGTATCTGCGGGCCACCATTGACACCCAGTTTTTCAACAATCTGGTGGAAAATATCCGGGTCGGAAAAACCGGGGAAGCGTATTTGATAAATAAGGATGGTGTGTTTCAGACCCGGAAACGTTCCGGCGGTTTATTGATGGAAGTTGATCCTAACTTTAAAGGATATCAAAGTGCCCCTCACCGGATCATGTCCTTTACCGGCAGGGATCATCAAGGGGGTAGATGTCTTTATGCCACCGGTCGCCTGAAGTCAACCGGATGGTTTATGGTGGTTCGACAGGATTATTTTGATGCCGCCTCGCCGTTGATACGGGCGGTGATGGTTGCCATCGGTCTTGTTTTTATTGGGGGGGCGGGTGTGGTCCTGATCGCTTTTTTTCTGGCATCCGGCCTGGCCAACCGACTGACCCTGGCGGATGCGGAAAAGCGGGAAATGGGCAGCCAGTTGATCATGGCTGGGAAACTGGCGGAAGTCGGCGAAATGAGCGCCGGCATGGCCCATGAAATCAATAATCCGCTTCAGGTCATGATATCTGAAATTACCATGATTAATGACCTGTTTGAGGATTGCCGGGCAGGAGATCCAATGGATACGGAAACCTTAGGGCTGATGTCGGAATCGGTTGATCAGATCGGTTTGCAGATTAAGCGATGCAGCAATATCACCCAGGGGCTTCTTAAATTTGCCCGCAAAACAGAGCCGGTTGTCCGGAGCATTGTTCCCCATGAACTCATTGGCGAAATTGTCGCAATGGTTGAACACCAGGCCCATCTTGAGGATATAACGATCCGCCAGGAAGTTGATCCGGGTTTGCCTGAAATCGAAAGTGATCCGGCGCAGCTCCAGCAGGTGTTTCTAAATTTATTAAATAACGCGATCTACGCGGTTAAAGACAAAGATGACGGAGAAATCCGGATTACATCG
>CAZQLG010000341.1:0-3615 GCA_964594105.1 uncultured Desulfococcus sp.
AAAAAATCATATGGAAATGATAATTCATAATTCACCGATCATTCTGGCATCAAAATCACCCCGCCGCCGACGCCTTCTTGAAAGCGCCGGAATAGAATTTACCATCATGCCAAGCGGTGTTCAGGAAAACGACTTTCTCCTTTTAAAACCGGAAAATTATGTCCGGACATTAGCTGAAGCAAAAGCTTATGATATTGCAGATAAGAGATTGAAAAGCTGGATAATCGGTGCAGATTCAATTGTTTTAATAAATGATACAATACTCGAAAAACCGGAATCCGTATCAGATGCCCGGCAAATGATTCAACAATTGAACGGGAAGTCACACTTTGTCTTAACCGGGTATTCCATTATCTGTAAACAAAGTGCATTTACTTTCACTGATGTTGTAAAAACCGAAGTTATTTTTAAAAAACTGACTGACGAGGAAATTGAATGGTATATTCATACCAAAGAGCCCTATGATAAAGCCGGCGGATATGCTATTCAGGGCCTGGGTTCTTTTATGATCAAAAACATTAACGGTTCATATACCAATGTGGTCGGATTGCCTGTATGCGAGGTGCTGGATCAATTGTATCAGCAGGGAGTGATATCCAGAAAAATCATATTTACCGACCTTAAAACAAAAACTGGAAAAAAATCATAGTGAAAAATCGAATTGAAAAAATCAAAAAACGAATTGAACAAACCGCATTATCCTGCGGCAGAGACCCTTTAAGTGTGCAGCTCGTTGCTGTCAGCAAGACTGTTTCTTCAAAAAACGTTAAGGCTGTTGTCAATGCCGGAGTATTTACTTTTGGAGAAAACTATATCCAGGAAGCCATGGAAAAAATCGATGAGATAGCCGACAGTCGTTTGTCATGGCATTTTATCGGTCATTTACAGTCCAACAAGGCAAAATATGTTGTTCGCTATTTTGATCTGATTCATTCGGTTGACACCTTAAAACTGGCAACAGAAATCAACCGGCAGGCCAAAAAACGGGGAAAAATTCAAAATATTCTGGTACAGGTCAACATTGCCATGGAAGCGACAAAATCCGGTGTGGCATCAAAAGATACAATCGCTTTGATCAGAGAAATCAGCCAACTTGAGAATTTGGCTGTAAAAGGCTTAATGACCATGCCCCCCTTTTTTAACCAGCCGGAAAAAGTCAGACCTTATTTTAAAGCCTTGGCACAATTGAAAAATCAAATTCAGAAGGAATCTATCAACAATATTGAAATGAAGGAACTTTCCATGGGAATGACCGGAGACTTTGAGGTGGCGATTGAAGAAGGCGCCACCCTGGTCCGCATCGGAACCGCTATTTTCGGAGATCGATCATGAAAATTCTGCTCCATATATGCTGCGCGCCCTGTGCTATCTATCCCGTGAAAACGCTTCGTGAAAATGATTTTGAGGTGATGGGCTTTTTTTACAAGCACAATATTCACCCCTATACCGAATGTCTGAAACGACAGCAGGCGCTTGAAAAATATGCCGAACAAATCGATTTAAAAGTAATTTACCAGGACGGATACGATCTTGAAGGATTTTTACAAAAAATGGTTTTCAGGGAAAACAAACGATGTAATGTATGCTATCATGATCGTCTTTTATCAAGTGCTCTGATCGCAAAAAAAGGAAAATTTGACTTTTACACAACCACGCTGCTTTACAGTAAATTCCAGAATCATACATTAATTAAATCCATTGGTGAATCCATCGGGAAAATAGTCGGCATTCCATTTTATTATGAGGATTTCAGGATCGGCTGGAAGGAAGGCATCGAAACATCAAAGCAGCTGGAAATGTACAGACAGCAATACTGTGGATGTATATACAGTGAGAAAGAACGATATTATAAATAATGGCTTCGCAAAAAATTCAATTTCTTCGTTGCGCTTCATCCCTCGTTTCTTCATTGTACAAAAAGTACGAATCATCACTCAGAATTTGCGCATCTTGAACTTGAAGCTTTTTTCTTTGCCATCATGCAGATTTATACAAATTGAAGTAAACAAATAATGCTTGGTAACTTTTTATATTACATTATCGCGCTGCTCGTTTACACCACTTATCAGCCTTCTGCAGACACCTCTTTTCTACCGATTGAATCATTATTTTTGTTTCTGGGCCTGGCTGCTTTTTTCTTTGTATTTACCTGGATGCAATTCAAAAAAATCGAACAGCGTATCGAACAGGCATCATTAAGGACCCTTGATCATCTGTTTCATACGGCGTTAACCCGTCAATCAATACTTGCCATATTTATTTATGCTATTGATATTTATGCTTTCAACATTAGTCATTTTCTAAGCCCGATCCCCTTATTTAAAAAAATCCCCACCCTGGAAGCCCTAATTTTTCTAACTTTGTTTATCGCCTATCTTTCTATTGTCTGGTGGTGCGCTTATCATTCGTTTACAAAAATATATAAAAACGGCCTGTCACGAAAAGATTATGTTCTCTCGAATATATCTTTTTCAATTCCGATAATTCTGCCATGGCTGTTGCTTTCCATGACCTCGGACATGATCTATATCCTTCCTTTTGAAACCCCTAAGCGGTTTTTGGTTTCAACCGAAGGACAAATCATCTACTTCATATTCTTTTTAATAATTATTTCGACCTTTGGTCCGGTGCTGATCCAGAAATTCTGGGGGTGTCGTCCTTTAAAATCCGGAGTGTTAAGAAGTCGGATTGAATTATTATGTCAAAAAGCGAATATGCGGTACAGAAACATCATGGTCTGGCCTCTTTTTGGCGGCCGAATGATTACCGCAGGCGTCATGGGATTATTTCGCCAATTCAGATATATATTAATAACACCCGGTTTGATGCGCCATCTGGACCCTTATGAAATTGATGCGGTAATCGCCCACGAAATCGGTCATATAAAAAAAAATCACCTTTTTTTTTACCTTATGTTTTTTGCCGGCTATCTGGTGGTCGCATTTACAACACTTGACCTGCTTCTTTATGCCATCATTTATGCAGAAGCAGCTTATGGTTGGGTTAACAACAATTCCACGTATGCAACACTTTCCTCTATCGGTTTCAGCCTGTTCATGATTGCCGTTTTTCTGTTTTATTTTCGTTATATCTTTGGATATTTCATGCGCAACTTCGAACGACAGGCAGATCTGTATGCCTATACTATGATGGGTGATGCACAGCCCCTGATCTCTACATTTGAAAAAATAACCGTCACCAGCGGTCAATCCCCGGACAGGCCCAACTGGCACCATTTCAGCATCAAAGAACGAATCGATTATCTTCGGGCAAGTGAAGACGACCAATCATGGATCGATCGGCATAATAAAAAAATCCGCATAAGTATTGCAGCGTATATTGCGGCCATCTTTCTGGTGGGGTGGGCAGGGTATCAGATCCACTATGACGATATCAGCGAAGTGATAAAGGGCAACCTGTTAAAAAAGATGGTCCAAAGACAGATGGTCAACGACAGCAACAACCCGGATCTGCATCAGCTTCTGGGTGACATTTATTCAAATGAAAAAGATTATAAAAACGCAGTCCTTGCCTATGAACGAACGCTTAAAACAGATCCAAACCATATCCGGGCCTTGAATAATCTGGCGTGGCTGTATGCGACCTGCGAAAATA
>CAZQLG010000342.1:0-3606 GCA_964594105.1 uncultured Desulfococcus sp.
ATCGTTCGGTAATATCCGGATTTGTGGCATCATCTTCCATGATTCGGCGGTCATAAGAAGGGTCGAGGACCTGATTGTAGTATTCATGTTGAATCATCAGGTTCATGATTTCGGTGGTGCCGGTCCAGATCATGGCCAGGCGCTGATCCCGGAGTGCCCGTTCAATCGGGTAAACATCCGTATATCCGATACCGCCCATGATCTGCATGGAATTGTTTATCACATCCCAGGCCGCCTCGGTGGCAAATCGTTTGGCTTCGCTGACCAGGCGACGGACATCGGCATAATTATTATCTACTGCTTTGGCTGCCATATAAGTGAGTCCCCGGGCAGCATCCAGCTGGGTGATGGAATCCGCTACCTTAAAATTGACGGCCTGATATTTTTTGATTTCCTTTCCAAATGCCCGGCGGCGGTTGGAATATCGAACTGCCAGGTCGAGAGCGCCCCAGGCGCCAAGGCAGCCAGCCGCTGATGTCAACCGTTCAGGAATCATCATTTGGTGAAAACATAACGCGCCCCCATGCAGTTCTCCAACCAGGTTTTCTTTTGGGACCTTGACATCACGGAAAACCAGGCGACCGGTACCGCCGCCACGGCATCCCATGAGACCATACATATACTCAGCTTCAACCCCGGGCCCTTTGTCAACAATCAGGAGGCTTAGTCTGTTGTATTTATGCGCATTCTCATCAAAGTTGGTCCGGCAGTAAACCAGAAAGAAGTCCGACCCTTCGGCACCGACCACAAATCGTTTCATGCCGTTCAAAATAAAGTGATCACCGTGAAGTTCCGCTTTTGTCATGGCGCCGAAGAAATCTGATCCGCCGCGTGGTTCAGTCAGCGCTTCTGCTGCCACCAACTCTCCTTCGATGTATGGTTTTAAGTATTTTTGTTTTTGTTCTTCCGTGCCAAACACATTTAAGGCTTCCCCCACAATAGAAGGCATAGCAAACGCGCACCCCAAAGCGATTCCCAGGCATCCGATCTCCTCGAAGGCTGCGACCTCAGCTACCCAGCTCATTTCACGGCCCCCGTATTTTTTGGGAAACCGAATCCCTCGCAGGTTTTTAGCAGCCAGTTTTTCGATAAATTCACGGGGGTAAACGATTTCATCTTTATCCATTTTTCTTAAAAAATCACTGGAAATTTCTTCACGGGCAAACTCTCGCACTTTTTTTTTTAATTCTTGTTCTTCAGGGGTTAACAGAAAATCATACATGGTAGCCTCCTTTTTCAATAACGGTTATATGAAAAATTTGTATGAAACAGCAATAGATTTTGAACATAGCTCAATTTATTGAACAGTGATCAACATGTCAATAAGAATGTGTCGGCGTACAAAAAAACAGGTACCTGTTTACGGGGGTACAACTGCTGACGCATTTCTATGTAACTTTATAACGGACGGTGGGTTAAATCGTAGGTCGGATTAGCGCGTCAGCGCGTAATCCGGCAAATTTTAAGGATCGGTTTGACAGAATTCTTTGTTTGGTGGATTACGCGCTGACGCGCTAATCCACCCTACTTTATTTACGGATTATATAGAAATAACTATTATTAATAAGGAGTTAATTCAATTTTTAACTTTTTTTAAAAGTTACTTATCGGCTCGGTCCCGGACGTGACCGGGGGAACACTCCCAATTAACCCATTCATAAGAATTTGAAATGATGGATAAGTTGTTTTTTGATATAGTGGTGATTCGTCACCATGAATTGAATTGTATGTTAAGTTGGCCGGATAAAGTAATTTGTCATTTCCTTTGTCAAAATTTCCTGATAAGCTGGTCATAACATCATTTAAATTATTAATTGTCGCACGGTTCTGGTGTCGGGAATTGCCGGGCGATTTTCCGTTCGGATGAGAGGCAATATCGGCCCTATGCTCAAAGGAAAAATATGTATTCGTCCGATAAGATATTCTGATTCAGCATTCATAAATTGCCGGAGGCCCTATGTTTTTTAGAATTGTTTTTATACTTTTTTGTATTTTAACACAGCCTTTATTCTCAATGGCTCAGGATGTTTCACCCGTTATTGTCGATGAGATGGTTTTTTGCAGGGGAATTGAGCAAAGAAACCCGGTGGATACGGCAACGCATTTTCCGGATTCAATTGAACGGGTATTCTGCTATACCCGGCTGTCGATTACCGAGAATGATACGTCTATTTCACATGTCTGGTATTATAATGATACGCAGATGGCGATTGTGGATTTAGCGGTTAACGCAAGATCCTGGCGAACATGGTCTTCAAAACGAATTGTTAAGGAATGGGCTGGCACATGGCGGGTTGATGTCATTTCTTCAACCGGAATTATTATATGCAGTGATGAATTTGTCGTTCGTCCAAGTTCAGAATAATGGTAATGCCGTATGGCCAAACGCAATCGTTATTCAATACCCTGCTAAAGAAAATTCAAATGGAGCGGAAAATATGCCTGACGTCTCTTTAATTCAATGCCGTGACTATACGCTTGAAAATTTAAAAGAGAAGATCGCGCAGAGTCTTTTAAATATCGGTTTTGACGTTAAGCAGTTCAATAAAGCCCGGGTTGTGGTAAAGCCGAATCTGCTGATGCCGGCAAAAGAAGAAAAGGCAATTATTACCCATTCTGAATTTTTCAAGGCGGTTGTTCAGATTGTCAAAGAAAATAACGGCACGCCGGTCCTGGTTGAATCTCCAGCCATTCATTCCCTTGAACGGGTCATAAAAAAAACCGCTTATGCTGCGGTCGTGGAAAATGAAGAAATTGAGATTGCCGATCCGGCTATTACCCGGCGGCTTATTTTTGATGCGGCTAAAAAATTCAAGCACCTTGATATATCAGCAGCCTATTTTGACGCGGATATCATATTAAATCTGCCGAAATTTAAAACCCACGGCATCACCTATATGACCGGTGCTGTTAAATTATTGTTCGGGGCCATTCCCGGGGTCGAAAAATCAAAGATGCATTTACGGGCCCCTGTTCATGAAGATTTTGCCGAATTCCTGCTCGATTTATACGGTGCCATGACTTATGGTCTGACACCGCCAAAACCGATCGTTCATATTATGGACGCAATTTGTGTTCAGGAAGGGGAGGGCCCGGGTCCTGCCGGAAAACCAAAATGGCTGAACGCGGTGTTAGCCGGTGAAAACGGTATTGCGGTTGATTATGTGGCGACAATGATTGCCGGTCTTGATATCAAAAAAGCCTTGACTGTTGTTAATGGTTTTAAAAGAAATTATGGTGTTTCATCAGCAAAAGAAATCATTGTTATCGGTGATACAATTCAGGATTTGCACGTCAATGATTTTGAACCGGCTACCGGTTCTTCGATTTTTTCAAACATGTTCCGGTGGCCGTTTAATACGCCGACTTTCAAGAATTTGTTTCTGGACCGGCCGGTGCCCAGTGAAGAAAAGTGCACACTCTGTTACCAGTGTAAAAAGATCTGTGCATCCGGGGCGATTAGTCCATCGGTCGGGAAAAAAGATATTCCCGAATATGATTACAAAAAGTGCATTCGCTGCTACTGCTGCCTTGAAATTTGTCCGGAAGCCGCCATTAAAAAACAAAGCGGACGGTTGCAGTGGATTATGGGAGGATAAGTATGAT
>CAZQLG010000343.1:0-3570 GCA_964594105.1 uncultured Desulfococcus sp.
CGCCGCCGGGATACCCGAAAATCGTATCAACGCCTTCTTCCTTTAACATCCTCAACAGTATTTGTGCTCCAGTCAATTTACTCATGATCGAACCATCCCCTTGATGACTTCGTGAAAAAAATCAATTTCCTATTTTAGCTCTGGGTTGCGCTGTGTCCCTCATCACTGTGCCGTATGAAAATACACCTCGTTCTTCGGGATTTGCAACGCCTTGCCAAATTATAAGATTGGTGAACTTTTTACTTTGCCATCCAACGTTTACTTATTTGGGTTATACAAATTATCTTTTATCTTTCCGAAATTGAGATTTTCAAGTTTACCGCAGGTACAAGGAAAATGCTGCCAAGCTATAGCTCGCTATGCGAGGCGGCATTTGACGCAGTAGATGCGGTGAAATTGGAAATCGTTTAGAATCCTATTCCATGACCGCGCCCTTGTCCGCCGATGACACCATACGGGCATATCGGGCCATATATCCTTTTGTGATTTTGGGTTCAGGCTTTGTCCATCTGGAAAATCGGTTTTCGATCTCTTTTTCATCCACTTTTAACGTAATTGTTTTTTGTGGGATATCAATCGATATAATATCATCTTCACAGACAATGGCAATCGGGCCTTTTTGCATGGCTTCCGGAGAAACATGGCCGATGGCTGCGCCCCGGGTGCCGCCGGAAAATCGACCATCGGTGATAAGTGCTACGTGGCCATCAAGCTGCATTCCGGCAATGGCGGATGTCGGGGTCAGCATTTCACGCATGCCCGGGCCGCCCATGGGCCCTTCATAGCGGATCACCACCACATCGCCTTTAACAATTTTTCCGTTAAGAATCGCTTCTGTGGCATCTTCTTCAGACTCAAATACCCTTGCCGGACCCTCATGGGTCATCATTTCGGAAACTACTGCGGATTGTTTGACAACGCCTCCGTTGGGCGCCAGATTGCCGAACAGAACGGCCAGTCCGCCCACTTTATGGTAAGGCTTGTCAATGGGTCGGATTACTTCGGAATCAAGTACTACGGCATGTGCAATATTGTCTTTAACTGTTTTGCCGGTGACTGTCAGGCAGTCTTCATGGATGGACCCGTTATCTGCCAGGACTTTCATGATCGCCTGGATGCCCCCGGCATAGTTCAAATCTTCAAGGTGATGGACGCCACCTGGGCTTAATGAGCATAGATGCGGTGTCCGTTTGCTGACTTTATTAATCAGGTCCAGATTTATGGGTACCCCGGCTTCATGCGCCAGGGCCGTTAGATGCAGCACGGTATTGGTAGAGCATCCAAGGGCCATATCAACAGTCAGGGCATTTTCAAACGCCTTTGGTGTTAATATTTGACTGGGCGTGATCTGTTTTTCAAACAGCTCCATTATTTTCATTCCGGCCATTTTGGCCAGCCGGATACGGGCGGACATCACTGCCGGAATCGTGCCGTTTCCCGGCAGACCCATGCCGATTACTTCGGTCAGGCAGTTCATGGAATTGGCGGTAAACATGCCGGAACAGGACCCGCAGGTGGGGCAGGCGGCATCTTCGATGCCTGTCAATTGTTCAGCAGTCATTTTACCGGATCGAACCGCGCCGACTGCTTCAAAGACTGTGATCAGATCCACCTTCTGTTTTGGGTTAACCGGGTTTTTACCGGCCAGCATGGGGCCGCCGCTGATAAATATTGTCGGAACATCTAAACGCGCCGCTGCCATCAGCATGCCGGGAACAATTTTATCGCAATTCGGCACCATAACCATGGCGTCAAGCGCATGGGCGATTCCCATCACTTCAACGGAATCAGCGATCAGTTCACGGCTACCCAGAGAATATTTCATGCCCACATGGTTCATGGCAATCCCGTCGCACACACCGATAGTACCAAATTCTATCGGTGTGCCACCGGCCATATAGATACCTGCCTTGACGGCTTCAGTGATTTTGTCTAGATTCACATGCCCGGGAATGGCCGTATTCACCGAGTTTGCAACGCCGATCAAAGGCCGTTTAATTTCTTCATCCGTATAGCCGATGGCTTTAAACAAAGATCGGTGTGGGGCTCTTTCAATTCCTTTTTTGGCTCTGTCGCTTTTCATTTTTTAAACCTCCATAAAAAAAACCGTTATCAGCTTTTTTAGTGCTGATAACGGTTTCGAAAATTGTTTTGTTATGAAGTCAGGCCATTATCAACACTAGTCTTGCTCACAGACATCAATGATACCCACAAGAACGCCCACAAGAATGACCGTAATAAGTAGTAAATTGTTAATAATAACTTTGAATTTCTTCATTTTTAAAGGCCTTCACAATTAATATGCTTTCCAATTAACAATATAATATTCGCTTGTCAAGCCGGTTTTAATTATTTTTTTAAATAGTTTGATGTTATATTTTGGACGGAAATGATTTTTGGAAATATTTTTCAAACCATGCAACCGTCAAATCTGTGAATTCTTTTTGATGAATTTCATTGCTCATCGGGTGATCCCCATTTTTCTGACAAATCAGCATCTTGGGATCTTTTGCGGTTTTATTTAATTCCAGGGCATTTTCAAAGGGCACAATTTTGTCTGCATCCCCATGGAAAATCAGCAGGTGACTGATAGCAGGTATTCGGTTGCGGATGTCAAAAAAAAGGGTGTCTTTGTTAAGTTTTTGCATCACAGAATTGTTTGCCGGATCATTAACATACGGTTCTTTAATATTTCCACTGAATAAAGGGGCTGCGACAGTTACAATTGATGTAATATTTAATACCCCGGCTAATGCAAGGCTGATAGCCCCGCCGAAACTGCTGCCGAAAAGCGCAATCTCATTTCCGGTTTCCGACAAATCCCGGATGGTTTGCACAGCAGCAATCAGGTCACGGCACCGGCCGTCAAAAGTAGTGGCAGATGAAAATTCTCCATTACTTTTTCCGCATCCTCGGTGATCATAACGGAAATACGCCATATCGTTTTCAGTGCAGCGTTCAGCCAATACAATTTGTTTGGGTGAGTCACCCGTACTGAGCAGTCCGTGTGACCCGATCACCACCGGTGGATTTTCTGTTGCCGGTAAATGCAAGGTGCCGTGGAGTTGATATTCATCGGAAGAAAAAAGTATTGTTTTTTGCATTGTTTCAGTCTCTGTATGTCCTAAGTTATGAGTAGCAATTATTATATCTATGATAAAAAGTAAAATAAAAATTTATTAGGGATCATCAAACAAAAAATGAATATTAAAAAAGGTGTAGAAATAGAGCTGGAAGTTACGGATCTAGCATTCGGTGGCAAGGGCATCGCCAAAGTTGAGGGGTTTACTATATTTGTCGAGCAGGCGGTACCCGGTGATCGTGTCTTAGCTCGTATTTATAAAAAAAAGAAAAGTTATGCGGAATCACGCATTGTTTCCCTGCTGTCTCCGTCGACCGATCGGATCGATGCCCCGTGCGCTTTTAGCGGTTTTTGCGGCGGGTGTAAATGGCAGTTTTTCAAGTATGAAAAGCAGCTGGAATATAAACAACGGCATGTAAAAGAATCATTTAAACATATCGGCGGCCTTGAAGATGTTTTGGTGCATCCCACCATAGCATCTGAGCGGA
>CAZQLG010000344.1:0-3529 GCA_964594105.1 uncultured Desulfococcus sp.
GTAATAGTGATAATGGTCATATAGAGGGAATCAATCAGGTTCCAACCTTCGATTACCATGTAGCCGGCAGTGCCTGCTGCGAAAATAATCAAAGACAGGGCAATGGATATTAGAAGGTGTTTTGTACTTTCCATGTCAAATATCTGTATTCATTAATCAAGTGAATGTTTTTGTTTACAATAGGGTTAATCGTACGCAAAGGTAAAGGCTTTTTTTATTTACTGATAATTGTTGGCGTTATTTATCATAATATACTCATTCTGCATACCATAATCGCTTGACGGAAGCCGGCTGAATTGCTAATTGTCTATATACAATGACAAATGATTCAAGAAAATACCAGCGTTTACGCGAGTCCATGGTGAAAAATCAGATTGAGGCCCGTGGAATCACAGACCCCAAAGTCCTTGCCGCTATGCGCAAAGTGCCCCGGCATCTTTTTGTCAGTGAGGCACTCATGGATCAGGGGTATGCGGATCATCCCCTGCCGATCGGTGAGCAGCAGACAATTTCACAGCCATATATTGTCGCACACATGACCGAATCGCTCCAACTGGGGCCTGATGATCGTGTTCTTGAGATCGGGACCGGCTCCGGCTATCAGGCTGCTATTCTATCTCAGATTGTATTCAGGGTATACACCATAGAAACAATCCGATCACTGCATATGCGGGCCCGCAAACTGTTTGATGAGCTGAACTATTCAAATATCGTCACCTGTTATGGGGACGGGACAAACGGCTGGAAGGATGAAAGTCCTTTTGATGCCATTATTGTTACCGCCGGTGCCCCTGAAATACCGATGCCGCTTGTGAATCAGCTTGCTATCGGCGGGCGGATGATCCTGCCGGTAGGCGGCCGCCTGACCCAGGATATGGTGAAACTGGAAAGGGATGAAGACGGAATAAAGCAGACAACGCTTGGCGGTTGCCGGTTTGTTAAGTTGGTCGGCGAGCATGGCTGGGACAAATAAGTTGGCGTCGCTAAAAATCTCATCTACTGCGTTGTAACTTTTTTTCAGGCACTCAAAATACTACCTGTATGTCATTGCTTCTGAAAAAAAAGTTACGCCTTGTATATGAAATTGTTAGCTTAGCCAACCGTCAAATTTAATAATACCATTTTCGCTGAAAGTCTAAATTCTATTTTAACATAGGGTTGGTCTGCCTTTTGTGTCAGTGTGGGACAAGCCTGCTTGTCCCTTGGAGTTTGTGTGCCGTTTCATTTTTTTACAAATGGAGGGGCTTTTTTTCTGCCCATTTGAATTAAACAGGATAGTGAAACTTGAAAACAAAATCTAATATTTCATGGAAAGATGCGTTTTTCAGTAGTCCGGGACCGAACTCTTTGAAGAGTGCTTTTTTGCTGATGATCAAAGGCCTCTGCATGGGTGCGGCCGATACGGTGCCGGGGGTTTCCGGCGGAACGATCGCCTTGATAACCGGTATTTATGAAGATTTGCTGACCGCCATTAAATCAGCAAACGCAAAGATGGTGGCATGTATCCTGAAATTTGATTTAAAGGGTGCGCTGAGTGAGCTTCATATCCGATTTATACTTTCTCTTTTTTTAGGCATTGGTGTTGCCGTGCTCAGCCTGGCCCGGGTGATGAGTTATCTGCTTGCCCATCATGCCATGCTGACGTGGAGTCTTTTTTTTGGATTGATCATCGCATCCATCTGGGTGGTGGGAAAACAGGTGGGAAAATGGACCCCGGCAACCGGAGTATCATTTCTTGCCGGTGCGGGTGTGGCTTTTGTCATCGTTAACTTGATGCCCGCAACAACCCCTGAAGATCTGTGGTTTGTTTTTGTGTCCGGACTGCTGGCAATTTGTGCCATGATTCTTCCGGGCTTAAGTGGCGCGTTCATATTACTGATTTTGGGAAAATATGAATTCATAATTGCCACGTTAGAAAATCCGTTTGTGATGGAAAATATTCAGATCATCATGGTTTTTCTTGCCGGGTGTGCGTTTGGGTTGGCAGGGTTTGCCCGATTTCTCAAGCTGCTGCTGATGAAATATCATAGCCTGACACTGGCGTTTCTCACGGGCCTGATGTTCGGGTCCATGCGAAAAGTCTGGCCCTGGAAGGAAACGCTGGAAACCGCTATGATTCACGGGAAACTGCGGGTACTTAAAGAACGCAACATTTTCCCCGAAGCAATTGATTCAGAACTGATGTTTGCCGTCTGCCTGATTATTGTCGGGTTTCTTGCTGTACTGGCCCTGGAACGGCTGTCGCATGTAAAAAATTAAAAGATTGAACACCGAACATTCAACATTCAACGTCGAATAAGGATTTTACTTCGTCATATATCTTCTATTTTAACTGAAAATTTGCCTGCCTCCCTGACGCACTTTTTGTATCGTATGCCGTCTAAATCTGATGCTATCTTTCGGGTCAGCAATTCATCGCTTTGAAGCGTTCTAAGGCCGAAGATAATAGATGTGATTGGACCTGGGATGTCATTCAGGATATCTCCTCGACCAACGACAAGTCTATATTCTTTCTCATAAAGCCAGTGCTTTTGCTTTGTTGTAAGTAGAGAAATTATTTTTGAATCTCGTTTGACGTAAATGTCGTGAAGCGTATTCTGTGGGACATCAGTTGCGTAGTCGATTTTGTGTAGGGAATTTGAAACGCTCACAGTGAATTCGATGCACATACCGCAGTGTTCCGCAGCGTAATGGGACCACATGAGTACACTTTTACATGTACGTGAGAGTGAAAGGATACCTATATTGTCTCGATTTTGGTGTATTAAGTCAGTGAGTTTTTGAATAATCTTCGCAGCAGTGTCATTGAGATTTCCGTTTGTCTTCAAGGAGTGTAAGAGCTGCTCCGTGATCATTTTTTCAGTCCAACCCTGGCGTTTCATCTTAACATGTAGAACCTGAATTTTTTCCTCTATTGTCAAGTTATCGCAAAGATCCATGCCGCAGTCGAAAGGATCATTAAAACTCTTGGGTTTTGCATACCAGATCTTGCCAGTAGCAATGATTCCGAGTGAACGACTCGAAATAGGCAGGTAGTTATAAAGACGTACTCTTTTCATCCGACTCATAAAAACAAATCCGTGTCGACATAACCACTAATATCCTCGATCGATTTTTTATTCAATGTGGTCGCTCTAAAAAAAATGATCAAAAATTATATTCAAAATATCGTCATAGGCAATACAAGTAAAATATACTTTATGGGGAAAAATATTTAAAATTAGGTCATTATAAAATTTATAGGAATTCAGAAAAACATAATTTAATGAGATTCTAAAAAATTATATCAGCTTGAGCGATTGTCGAGGTTGCTGTAGATACAAGGCAAAAGCTTTTCCGCTATAGCTCGGCTATGCGGGAAAGCTTTTAACGCAGTAGATGCAGTAAGATCGGCAATCGCTATATTGAAAAGATTAATTTGATCCCATGGACGTTATCTCAGCCTTATCCTGATCTCATTGAGGCTGAACCTGAATGTCTAAATATTTTTTTACAAGCTGTTCAGGCAGCCTCGCCGGGTTGCCGCGCC
>CAZQLG010000345.1:0-3510 GCA_964594105.1 uncultured Desulfococcus sp.
ACAAAGCAATCGTACGGATTCCAAAAGCTGCGCTCCTTCGTCGCTACGCTTTTGAAACCGAACATTGCAGCGTTGGGCGACTATATAAAATATATGGCATTGCTCGCAGAACTGAAACAACATGCGCATCAACTCAAGACGGAGACCTTTGCGCTTTACCTTGCTGCACGTGATCCCAGAACACCGTGGTATGCAAAGCTTCTCGTTTCTGGTATCGTCGCTTATGCCTTCAGCCCTATTGATCTGATCCCGGATTTTATTCCGGTTATTGGCTTACTTGACGATCTCATCCTGATACCAATGGGTATCGCTCTGGCAATCAAATTGATTCCTCATACAGTTTTAGCCGAGTGCAGAGCAAGGGCGCAGGAAACCATGCAGAATGGAAAACCCGTGAGCCGAGTTGCAGGTGTGGTTATCGTCTTAATCTGGTTGGGATTGGCAACACTCTGCGCAGTGTGGGCCTATGAGGTATTCAAGGTGAAATCGTGAGCACGCCCAACAAAGGGATGAACTCGGGGGAAATCGGGGGGGATGAAGTGCGTTTTCGGGAAGAGTCATTTTTTCAGGGTGTAAGAATCCCTTAACCTGTAAACAGGCTTTTAAAAAAACCGACTATTTCATAAAAAATCAGCCCTCCTCTTTTAGAATAAACTGCTGGTTTTTGCCAGGGAACTCAACGATCCTGGGTTCCACGCAGCATACCGGACTCCCAGAACCACCATCATAAATCAGGGGACATCACTAAGTCCTTTATATAATTATCACATCTTGAATTATATCATTAATTACCACTAAATCCCTAAATCCAGGGTTTCTCCCACTTTTGGAACCATGACATCATGTCCTTTGCTTTTCAGTGTATCCGCAAAAGCCAGAGTCTGGTCCTCATCTCCATGAACCAGGGCTATTTTCTTTATCTTTAAATTCGATTTTTCAATAAATCGCAGCATTTCATTTTTATCGCCATGAGCACTGAATCCCCCGATTTTGACAACCTCGGCTTTTAAGGGATATTCTTTATTAAGCATTCGTAATCGAGGCGCTTTTCCTACCCGACCGGACTCCGCATAAAGCTGGCCCTGTTCCAAAATTCTGCGGCCAAGGGTGTGCTGGGCCATATACCCGACAACGAGAATCGTGTTTTTGGGATCATGCATTTTATTTCGTAAATGATGAAGAATGCGCCCTGCTTCACACATACCGGATGCGGATATGACGATATGCGGCTTTTGCTCCCGCATCAAATCCATAGATTCCTGCACGGATGATGTAAAATGCAATTGGTTGAACATAAACGGGTTGTCACCTTTTCTTAAAAAATCCTCATGGGTTTCTACATCATACATTTCCGGATGTTCACCAAAAACCTTTGTGATTTTGGTTGCCAGGGGACTGTCAACATAGACCGGTATTCGGGGAACTTCATTATTATTATACAATTCATGGATGAAATACAGCAGCTCCTGGGTGCGGCCAAAAGCAAATGCCGGGATTAACAAGCTCCCGCCCCTTTCAACTGTATCATTGATAACTTTTTTCAGATGCGGCGCCATATCTATCACCGGTTCATGCGTACGATTTCCATACGTGCTTTCCATAATCAGCAGGTCGATATCCCGGTCATCTTCAGCAAAATTAAGCGTAGGGTCTTCTAAAATCGGTTTACCAAATCGGCCGATATCACCGGTAAAACAGACCGCGCGGCGTTTTCCGTTGTTATTTGTTTTAATAATGCTGATAGCAGACCCCAGAATATGTCCGGCATCATAGAGGGTGCACATGACATTATTTCCCACAACAACCGGCTGTTTATAAGGTACGCCATCAAAAAATGTCAGCGCCTGATTCGCATCTTTCATGGAGTACATGGGCAACACGGTTTCAAGGTGGTATTCTTCAGCCAGTTCATTGATAACTTCTAAATTTAAATTATACTTACCCTTCTTTAATATTTTCTGTATCTCTTTGACTCTTTCCTTATCATTTTTGTTATTTCCGGAACCGGATTTAATTTTTGATAAAATTTTGCGCACCATTTTATAATTCAGGTAGTTTGCATCTGATTCCTGAATATGGGCGCTGTCCGGAAGAAGATATTCACAGGTATCTGCCGTTGCACGCGTGGTAATAATCCGTCCTTTAAAGCCGTCTTTGGTCAACATGGGTATTCGGCCTGAATGATCAATATGCGCATGAGAAAGTATCACATTGGAAATGATTGCCGGGTCAAAAGGCATCACCCGGTTCTTTCGGTCCGCGTCTTTTCGTCTTCCCTGGTACATACCGCAGTCCAGAAGAATGTTGTTCTGATGGGTGGTTATCATATGCATCGAACCGGTCACTTCTCTTACAGCACCATAGAATGTTACATGCACAGCCATACTCCTTTATTTAAAGTTCAAATGATGGCTTCGTAAAAAGCCCACAATCTATTTTAGTTTTGGGTTGCGCATCAGCCTTCGTCACTCAACGTACATTCGTACGTCTCGCTCCTCAGGCTCTGCGCGCCTTGAATTTGGAGTTTTTTTCTTTGCCATCGAGAATCTGATTGCAATTTTTAATTCTATCGCAAATTCAGCAATAATGAAAAGGTTTTCATCATTATTTTTTCACTATTTACCACAATGATCAAAAATATATAAAATTATATAGAGCATACATACTTCCACCTAATTTATCTATAATATCCTGAAATAATTAACAAGTTTTTTTTGCATACAGTGGTGATTCGTCACCATGAAAAGCTTTTTAATATACAGTATTTTTCATTGAAAAAAATAAAATACAATTTTATTTTTGACTCTGGTATATAAACATTATCAAAAGAACGTAAAAAAATTATCCATCACTTACACTTAACACAATCGATGGGATCAGCGACTTGCACAGCGCCGAATTCACCGGGCGCTGAAGTCTTATCACATCTAAACCGGAAAAGGAGGGATACCGGGAGACCTGCTTTCATACGGCAGAAAAACGCCGGTGTTTATTTCGCTTATGGGAATTAACTTTGTTGAAAAAATTGATAATCTGGTAAAAGTAAAAACCGTTTTGATCAGTGTTTCTGATAAATCCGGCCTTGAAACATTTATCCCTGCTCTTTTAAAAATTAATCCTGACATCAGAATACTGTCAACCGGCGGCACATATAATACAATAAAGGAAATTCTCGGCAATAAATCCTCCGTTATCCTGACCCAGGTGTCGGATTACACCGGCCAGCCGGAAACCAAGGGGGGACTTGTTAAAACCTTAGATTTTAAAATTTATTTAGGCATTCTCACTGAAACCTATAATGACTCCCATCAAAATGACCTGAAGCGAACCGGTGGCAGCCCCATTGATATGGTCATTGTCAACCTGTATCCGTTTGAGGCAACCATTAAAAAAGACGATGTGACCCCGGAAATGGCTCGGGGAAATATTGATATCGGCGGCCCCTGTATGATCCGGGCATCTGCCAAAAACTGCCTGCGCGTTGCATCCGTGGTGGACCCGAAAGATTAC
>CAZQLG010000346.1:0-3501 GCA_964594105.1 uncultured Desulfococcus sp.
CGCAACCGTTGAATCGGGAACAGATATTCCACATACAAAAAATAAGCCTGTTATGATTATCATACAGCTTAACCTTTTCATCTAAAAAAACCCCTCATTTAATTATTAATACTGCAGTTCTCGTTTACGCGAATTTTAAAGATTAATGAGAGACCCTTGCGCCTAAAAAACATAAAACAAATTAATAATTTTAACTAAAATGAATTGACAGTTTTCATTAAAAAAAATTTTCACAGGCCGCCGGTCATGTGCTTCCTGACAAATTCCCGATACCTGATCAAACCGATTTTCTTGACCAGAAAACGACGGAGTGCACTGTGGGGTAAAAATTCGAAATATTTTTCTTGAAACCGACTGTATAATTCATCATCACCGAAAAAGGCATGACAGCGCAGCCGTGCCAGTTCCTTTCCCATATAATCGATGAATACCGGATTTTTCGGATTTAATATGATGGATCGGCCAAAATCAATAAAAAGAATTTTCCCGTCAGCGGTTTTAATAAAATTTTCAACGGAAGGGTCACGGGTAATCACCCCCCGCTGATGAATCTGTGCCATCATACGGGCCAATGGTTCAATATCTTCACCCACAAACGCTTTTATGGGCGCTCCATCCAGATACTCCCTGGCATAAATAATTTCCGTTGCGCCATTACATTGTTTTTCAACAAATCCGTATGTTCTGGGAACCGGCAGTCCTTTAAGACGCCGAAGCGCCTTATCTTCCAACATCCAGACCTTACGCATATCCGGCCAGGGCGAAATTTTTATAAATCGTTTGACCAGCGTCTGGTCATACAAATAGATTTCATGAATGATATTCTTTTTTTTCTTTCTTCTGATAAAAAATATTTCTTTATCCTGATGATCTGACATGCTTGATTTTATCTCCTTTTCAAGAGTGACAGTCTCGTAAAAAGTCGGATTTCGATGGCAAAGAAAAAAGTGCCACCAAATCATAAAATTGGCGAGGCGCGCAAATCCTGAGTAATGATTCGTACTTAGCGTACTTTGAAGATACGAAGGATGCAGCGCAACAAAGAATTTGGACTTTTTACGAAGCCGTCAAGAGTGGAGAAACCAAAACTGGATATCCCTTTCCTTTTTTCCAATCCTTATTTCTTTGCCGCTTCCCAAATTCGTTCCTTTTCCGCCATGGGCATTTCAGATAATCCGACATCTTGTTCTTTGGCAACCTTTTCGATCTCAAAAAACCGGTGTGAAAACTTTTTATTTGTCCTTCGAAGCGTAGCCTCCGGGTCAATTTTCAACTGCCGGGCCAAATTCACCACGGAAAAAAACAGGTCACCGATTTCATCTTCCATCCGGTCTTTGTTTTTCGATTCCATGGCATCCACAAGTTCTTGGATTTCTTCTTTTATTTTATCAACCACCCCTTCCGGATTTTCCCAATCAAACCCCACACGGCTCACAATAGATTGAATTTTCAGGGCATTGAGCAATGCCGGAAGCGTATTGGGAATACCGGACAATATGGATTCCCGCTCTTTTTTGGTATTTTCCTTTCTTTTAAGCCGTTCCCAGTTTTTAATCACCTCAGCAGAATCACGAACACTGACATCTCCAAACACATGCGGGTGCCGATAAATCAATTTATCGCACAATTCATTGATCACCTCATCCAAGGTAAACATATTGTTATCTTTGGCAATGGCGCTGTGGAACACGACCTGCAGAAATACGTCACCCAGTTCTTCTTTAAGAACGTCCACATCTTCTTCTTCAATGGCATCCGCCAGCTCATAGGTTTCTTCGATCAGACATTTCATAATGCTTTTATGGTCCTGCTCCACATCCCAGGGGCATCCCCCCGGCCCGCGAAGCGTATCCATAATATCCATCAACCGATCCAGTGCTTCCATAGTTCTTCCTTTTAAATCATTATTTTTTTTATTGCTGCGGTAACTGATAAAAATCCGTAAAAAAGTGAAAGACGGCTAAGTAAAAATTTCCATATACGAGGCGTAGTGATTTTTCAGCATTGAAATTATACATGTCGTATATTGAAAGTCTGAAAAATCACTGCAACGCTGTCGATGGGACTTTTTGCGAAGCCATCACTGCTGATATAGACAAAAGTATATCCCCGGTCAAGATATTGAGATACTGCTTAACCAAGGATGCCTTTACAAAAAATCAACATGCTGGAAATATTAGATTAAAATCAACCGCTCCACCCAATAAAAAAAAATTAAAAAACAACATTGCTATTGACAAACCATTTTTGAAGGATTATTTTCTCTTCCATATTGGCAGTCCTTGATTTTATTATTAGGCGCTGTCAACATACTCCCCCTGAATTCCCCCTTAACCGGGGGAATTCAACTTGCCCCCCCGCCCCCCCGCCGATATGGAGGGAAACAAAAACAGAAATAATTTAGAAATTGAACCGAACGAAAAACGGAAAAACCGGCTTTCGGCAGGCACTCAATAATTTCAGTTTATTGTTTTCCTTCGATGACTTATAATTCAACTATTTTTATACAATTCAAATAATAAATAAAGGAGAGGTGAATGAAATGATTCATGTTGAAAATCTGACAAAGTATTATGACAGCTTTTGCGCAGTGGATCAGATCAATATTGAAATCAACAAAGGAGAAATTCTGGGGCTTTTAGGTCCCAACGGTGCCGGTAAAACCACCACTTTAAAAATGCTTACCGGATATTTCAAACCCAGCGCAGGAACCATCACCGTCAATGATTACAATATTGAAGACAACCCGCTGGAAATAAAACAAATGATCGGCTATCTGCCGGAGTCTTCTCCTTTCTACAAAGACATGCTGGTATATGATTACCTTGAATATGTTTCCAAAATCAAGGGGATCACACCCAGCGACCGACATCCCAGGCTTCGTTACCTGGCGGATCTGTGCGGTCTTAATAATATCATGCACAAAGCGATCGGTGAACTTTCAAAAGGCCTGAACCAGAGGGTCGGCCTGGCGCACGCCATGATGAATGATCCGGAAATCCTTATTTTAGACGAACCTACCCAGGGACTGGACCCCAACCAGATCGTCGAAATCAGACATATCATCAAAAAAATCGGACAGGAAAAAACCATTATTTTCTCAACACATATCCTGAGCGAAGCAGAAGCCACCTGCGACCGGATCGTAATTATCAACCGGGGAAAAATCGTGGCAGATGGAAACACTGCAGATCTCAAACAGGCAGCTGACCAGAAAACCACTATCCAGCTCTCCCTGCTGAATGCGGAAACCGAATCCGTACAAAAAACATTAACCGCCATTGAAGGAATTAACCAGGTTGAAAAAATCAGCCGGACCGATGACGGTGTTTTAAACATAAAGGCTTACAGCAATTCGACTGAGGATTTAAGAGAAAAAATTTATAGAGCAATCAAAGCCACAGACTGGGTGATCATTGAATTTCTTCAGGAGGCAAAAACCCTTGAGACAATATTTAGGGATCTGACACGGCAAATTAATTAAGATGGCTTCGTAAAAAG
>CAZQLG010000347.1:0-3483 GCA_964594105.1 uncultured Desulfococcus sp.
AAGAATGTATCACTTCATTTGCAAACCATTATAGGCCGATAAATCGTAACTGTCTGGTGTAAAATATTTTACGGGGAACTGATTAGTTTTAATGTTTTGGCAATATATTCATCTGATTGATACCCCAGTTTCTGGGCCTTTTGGAATTCGTCAAGGGCTTCTTCCACCCGGTTCCGGTTTAAATAGAGGCGGCCAAGCCGGTGCCTGAAAAGACCATTTTCCGGGGCAAGTTCGATCCCCTGGTGGCAGAGCATTAATGCAATGTCCGCATTTTTTTCCTGGATTTCATACGAATACCCCAGCGCAGAAAGAGCTTCGGCATCTTCTGGATTCAGCTTTAGGGAAGTTTTGTAAGCCGTGACAGCATCGGAAATCCGATCAAGGGTTGTATACGTGTCGCCGAGCAAACGAAATGCCGCAGCCGATTTTGGATTCAGGGCCGTGGCTTTTTCAAGATATTTTTTTGCATTTTCAATTTGATTCAGTTCCAGAAAAATTCTTCCGGTTTGAAAGGCCGGTTCAAAAACCATATTGTCAATGTGCTCCGCTTTTTGGAAATATTCGAGCGCTGTGGTGAATTCTTTTTTCAGAAAATAGATGTAGCCCGCGTTATAGATGGCCATTTTCTCTTTCGGGTCCAGGCGGATGGCTGTTTTAAATTCTAAAAGTGCATTTTTCAGATCTTCCTTGATGCCGTAACACACGCCAAGGCTGTTATGAACATTCACATTATTCTCATCCAATTTCAGAGCCAGGTAGAATTCATTCATGGCGCCTTCAAGGTCGCTGGCCTGATAAAATTTGTCCCCGCTGATATTTAAACTGACGGAATCAAATGCCACACAACTGTCCGCGCCGAAAAAGTCCGCATGGTCCAGCGCTTTTTTAGCATTTCCCAGAACACGGTCTTTTGAATAGGAAAGGGTTGGATAAACGGCAAACCCCACGGAAACGGTTTCTCCGCATTTTTTGGCAAAAAGTTCCTTTATTTGCTTGCTTAGCACAAGACATTGGGGTTCGTCTGATTCAGGGAAAAAACAACCCAGGGTCGCATGACCCACAAGTCCCCATATGCCAGAGACGTCTTTGCATATTTCGTCGATGGTGTCGGCAAGATCAGCAATCACATCATCGGGGTTGATGACAAAATTGATGTCATCTAATCGAATGACCATGGCGCCAAACGTTTTGGCATCCCCGGCAAGGGCCATCGCATGATCATGAAAAATATCTTCAACTAATAGCTCAGGGAATTTTTCTTTTAACTTGTCAATGGAAATTATTGCCAGCGGTTCTGGCTTTTGAATTTCAGTACCAATGTCTGTTTTGGAAAATAAAAATTGCTGATTTGAAATTTGATCCCGGTGAATATCCTTTGTGCGTTGTGGCATAATCAAGACCTTTTTAAGCAGGTTCGTATCGCATCGGCAATTTCCGTCAGCTCATCTACAGCAACGGTTCGCATATCCATTAAAAATATATCATCTTCTATCCGGCCGATAATTGGCGGATCATTTCCGCGCATGGCTTTTTCAATGACACCGGCACTCATTTTTTTGATCCGAATCCCGATGCATTTGGTTGGTAGTTCAAACAGGGGGAGAGAGCCGCCCCCGGCCCTGGAGGCGGAATCAATGATTGTCACTTCCTGGCGTTCGTCATCTATTTGTTCCAGGCGTTTTTTTAGTGTTAATGCTTTTTTCCCAATGTCATCAATGGAAGCGGTTAGCATATTGAGTGTCGGAATGGCATGAATGGCCTTTTCTTCATCCCGGTATAGCCTCAGCGTGCTTTCCAGGGCTGCAAGGGTTAACTTGTCGATCCGAAGGGCGCGGGTCAGCGGGTTTTGCCTGATTCTTTCAATGACGTCCCGGTTTCCTAAAATAATTCCCGCCTGTGGACCACCGAGGAGCTTGTCGCCGCTGAAGGTTATGATATCAGCACCCGTTTTCACTGACGCTGTGACCGTGGGTTCCCGTAAGGGGCTGTATTTTGAAAAATCGATTAAGGTGCCGCTTCCAAGATCTTCCATAACCGGCAGGTGATGCTGTTCTCCGAGTTCTACCAGCTCGCTTAAGGCAACGGCTGATGTGAAGCCGACAATGCCGTAGTTGCTTGTGTGGACTTTAAGGAGGAGACCTGTTTGATCATTGATGGCGCGTTTATAATCTTTTAAGTGGGTTCGGTTGGTGGTTCCGACCTCTTTTAAGACGGCACCGCTTTTTTCCATTACATCGGGGATTCTAAATGATCCGCCGATTTCCACCAGTTCGCCTCTGGAGACAATGACTTCCCGGTGCCTGGCAATGGTGTCCAGGCACAGAAGAACCGCGGCCGCATTGTTATTGACCACCATGGCCGCTTCCGTACCGGTGAGCTCACAGAGAATGTCTTCAACCGCCGTGTATCTCAAACCGCGTTTACCGGTCGCCAGGTTATATTCCAGGTTGGAGTATCGGCCGGAGATCATTTGAATGTGATCAAGGGCTTCTTTTGCCAGCAGTGATCGGCCAAGGTTTGTATGGACCACAACCCCCGTGGCATTGATGGTGCGGGTCAGGTTCAGGGTCATGGCTGCGGTGACGGATTTTTTAATTCGTTCAAGGATGGCTGTGTCAGTGAAGTCATTTTCATGAATTTTTTGATTGTCATCAAAAATGGTATTTCGGAGACGCGCCACTATCTGGCGGACGGAATTGGTCAGGAGTGTTCTGGGGGTATCTCTTAATGCCAGATCCTGTTTTGCAATTTCTAAAATATGGTCGATGCCGGGCAACTTTCTAAACAGCAGCTGCCGGGCTTCATTGATGCTGGTTTGTTTTTTCAAATCGGTCATGGTTATTTCCGGGTCATGGCGAATTAAAACACTGCGCCTGATTAAATCATTCGGGTTTCAGATTAATAATTATATTTTTGAATTCATACCATTTCAAGAAGAATATTTTCAACTGTTTTTTTAAGAACTTACAGATTGAAATGAATCAGGCGGTGTGCGGCTTCTGTTTTTAGATGCGATTTTTCTTTTTTTACAGAAAAATCTTTATGCGGTGGTCCTTTTGAGTTATAGATTTAAACAGTTAAATAAAAATTAGGAGAAAAAATGAAGTCACCACAAAATTATATTATCTTCCCCCTTGATGTATCAACGGTTAAAGAAGCCGCCCGATATATTGAACTGCTTTCCGAATCTGTGGGCATGTTTAAGGTGGGATTGGAACTTTTTATTCAGGCCGGTCCGGAAATTATCCGGATGATTCAATCGGCCGGCCCGGCGGAAATTTTTTTGGATCTGAAACTTCATGATATCCCAATGACGGTCGAGCGGGCAATGGGCCGGGTGGCTGATTTAGGGGTGAAATTTGCAACCGTGCACTGTGGTGAGTCATCCCGGATGCTTGAGGCGGCTGTGGCAGGCGGGGGCAGCGCCGTCGGCGTGCTCGGCGTGACCGTGTTGACCAGCATTTCGCCGGAAGAAATTGCAGC
>CAZQLG010000348.1:0-3482 GCA_964594105.1 uncultured Desulfococcus sp.
TTGCTAACAAACCAGTGCACTTGAGGCCAAAAACCCAGCCGTTTTGAGAAATTGAATTTTTAGAGAAGTTGTGGTTTTTAGGAATTTTGTGGAAGTTTTTGGCGCAAGTGACCGGTGGTGTTATACGACCTGGAATAGTTCAGTATCAGTATTTGAACCATATTGAATGTTAATACATCCTAAGTTAAATTGAATGTAAAATAAATATATAAATAATTGAGCTTATACCGCCAATTTGGGCAAATATGAACAATAGAATATACACACAGGTTGTGTATAATTTAAATCAAGAAATATGAATTTTAAAGAAATAGTTCAGAATGTCTACCAAGAAGTTAAAAATATTGATGATAAAGGGCATTTAGCATCTTATATTCCTGAATTAAGGAATGTTGATTCAGAAAATTTTGGCGTATACATTTCAGCAATTGACAACTTTAATTTCGGGATAGGAAATTGTTATGATAAATTCTCTATTCAGAGTATAGCAAAAGTACTTTCACTTAGCTTAGCATATAGTATGCTTGGAGAGAAAGTTTGGGAAAGGGTTGGTGTAGAACCGTCTGGAACAGCGTTTAATTCTCTTGTTCAACTTGAAGTTGAAAATGGAATACCTATAAATCCATTTATAAATGCTGGAGCTATAGTTATTTCTGATATACTTCTAAGTAATTTGAATAAGCCAAAAGAAGATTTTTTAGATTTTGTTAAAAGTCTTTCAAACAATTCCGAAATAAATTATTCAAATAGAATTGCTGCATCAGAAAAAATAGTTGGATTTCGAAATGTAGCTCTGTGTAATTTAATAAAGGCATTCGGAAACATTGAAAATGAACCTTCCGATGTTCTTGATTTCTATTTTAACCTTTGCTCACTTGAGATGAATTGCAAGGAACTTTCAAAGTTATTCTTATTTTTGGCAAACGACGGATGTACATTGCTTGATAACAAGCAGATACTTACCAAAAGCCAAACAAAAAGGATAAATGCTCTAATGCAGACTTGTGGATTTTATGACGAATCCGGAGAGTTTGCTTTTAAAGTTGGTCTTCCTGGAAAGAGTGGTGTTGGAGGAGGAATTGTTGCAATACACCCAAAACAATATTCGATTGTGGTTTGGAGTCCAAGATTAAATGAAAAAGGAAATTCATATAAAGGGATGAGGTTTCTTGAGGAGTTTACAACAAAATCTCAGTTCTCGATATTTTAAATAAAAACTGTACACAACAATGTATAAAGTACTTAAAGAGTGCGTTATATTCACCATTAATATTCAGTAACTATAATTTTTATAAGCGCCCGGAAACACACCTAATGGTTGCTTCATTGTTTATCACCGCTTTTGAAATATTACAGGACAGCATTATCGTACGGGTAAAAGCATTTTTTATCGAAGACGTCAATAACGGTGAAGCGGTCATCAATAAAAAATACAGGACCGACGTATTGGCATTGGATAAGAGCCCCCGCTGGGCCTCACTTCAATGGCTAAAACAATTTATAGCCATTGATGACAGCGATATTGAAAAATTGGATGTGATCAACGCCTGTAGAAATAGGTTCGTTCAGGATAGTCCTGTTTTTATAACAAATGGAGGCAAAAACGACCCGCTGTTACTTTTTGTCCAAATGCCCGAAATGCTATCCAAAATTGAGCAGTGGTGGATGATAACCGTTGCGGCCCAAACCCGTTTGAATTTTAATGACAAAAAGATGAATGAAGCGGGTATCATACGGGATAAAATTATGACGTTGCGCCTTCTGGCAGATATTGCTTCAGGGCTGGAGGAAGAATCTGAAACCAGGATGTCACAAAATTACGGATATAATCATAATAAGGAAACGTTCTGATGGCTAAGCACAATTGTGAAAAATGTGGGTTAAGGGCTAAATATGATAATAATGCCAATTCAATTATAGGGCGGTTGTGGAAATGGCATATCAACTGGTGTCCCGGATGGAAGGGGTATATGGTCTCTCTTCCTGTTGATGAAAAAACGGCGTTGGTTGAAAAGTATGATTTAAAAAAGTAGTGGGTGATAAAATGACACTTCAAATTTTTTATTGGCACTGGATCGTTTTTGGAATGGTGCTTATGCTTGCTGAAATTTTTATGCCCAGCTTCACCATCTTATGGTTCGGAGCAGGTGCAATTATCGTGGGGGGCCTTCTTTTTCTCTTTCCGGACCTCTCTTTTAGCTGGCAACTGTTTATATGGGCGGTGGCCTCATGCCTTTTTACGTTTCTCTGGTTCAAATTTTTTAGGCCATTAATGTCCGATCGCACCAAGGCCGGTATTTCCAGAGAAGCGATATTGGGCGAAAGCGGGCAGGTCATAAAAATCCCTGCTGCGAAAAAACACGGTATTGTTCGGTTCACGACACCACTTCTGGGGGCTGATGAATGGCCTTTTATTTGTGACGGTGCCGTGGACCTCGGGGATCGGGTTTTTGTCAAAGATATTTCCGGAAATACGTTGATTGTTGAAAAACGAATCTCAATTTAAACACCTATCAATTTTAGCAAAAAGGGGAAATTATGCCTGGTATTATTATCGTATCTGTTTTTGTCGTTATGGTTATCGTAACAATTTTTCTTGGCGTCCGCATCGTGAGCCAAGGATCCAAATTTGTGGTCCAGCGGTTGGGGAAATACCACAAAACCCTTGGACCCGGTCTTAATATTATTGTTCCCTACATCGATAGCGTTGCCCATAAAGTAACGACCAAAGACATTGTGCTGGATATTCCGTCCCAGGAGGTTATCACAAAGGATAATGCCGTCATCATCGCCAATGCCGTAGCATACATCAATATCGTATCACCGGAAAAGGCGGTCTATGGTGTGGAAGATTACACCCTGGCCATCAGGACCCTTGTTCAGACCTCCTTGCGTTCCATTGTTGGCGAAATGGATCTGGATGATGCCCTGTCATCACGGGACCAGATCAAAGCCAAACTCAAAATGAGTATATCAGACGATATTGCAGACTGGGGGATTACCCTTAAGACAGTGGAAATTCAAGATATAAACCCTTCAGAAACCATGCAGAAAGCAATGGAGGAGCAGGCGGCTGCGGAAAGACAGCGAAGGGCTACGGTCACACGTGCCGAAGGAGAAAAAAGTGCCGCCATCCTGGAGGCGGATGGCCGGCTGGAGGCATCAACGCGTGATGCCCAGGCAAAAGTCGTTCTCGCCGAAGCCAGTCAGTCGGCGATTCAAAAGGTCAGTCAGGCGATACAGACCAATGAATTGCCGGTGATGTACCTGCTCGGTGAGAAATATATTGACGCCGTCAAGACTATATCGAACTCACAAAACTCAAAAGTGGTTGTTCTGCCGGCAGATATTCCGGCAGCGGTACGTGGTATAATGGGGGCCCTTGGGAAATAAGAAAGGATGCCCCCATGACCATTGTCGGTTACAGGTTGCTTGCCTGCGGGTGTTGACAGATGCGTTAGATCCGTGTTTGCTATTTTATT
>CAZQLG010000349.1:0-1416 GCA_964594105.1 uncultured Desulfococcus sp.
AACTTAACCATCCGAATACTTTTTACGAGAGTGTCAAAATTGATCAGCGGTGAAGCATATCGATAACTTTATCTGATATTTTCTGCTTTAAAGTCATACAATATATGGACTTTTTGAAAAAATCTTTGAATACTATTAAAGTGTTTACCGGATCGTTTTTTTTGCGATTATTTATTTATTTTTAGAAATTCTCCCGGAGATAAGATCTTAATGCTTGCACAGAGTCTTTGGGGAAAGTGTTTTTTGTGGGAGAATGCTTTATCAAGGGCTTTATAACAAGTCTTGTTTTTATTTAATTCCTTTGCCACCAAGTTGCTTGGGGTGAGCTGATGGCGTGGGCATCCAAAAGCAGGGTGTCTCCCTTTTTTGCCAGAATATTTTCCACCGTGCGAGCCATTTCATGGCTCACCGCCCAGATCACTTCTTCAACAATGACTTTTAAAATAAGGGAGCAGCGTTTTTCAAAAAAATATTTTTATAAGCCATAACCCGATTCAGCGATTGCTGGTTTTTTTCTTTTAACTTCATATCTTCAGATATGTTTTTTTTGATTTCTTTAAATGCGCTTTCAATATTCGGCCCTTTGTGGCAGATCAACGCGAGATCCACATCCGCCGTCAGTATCTGCCGGATCACGGTGTGAATATCATAATGATTTTTAATGGCCCCCATATCTATGTCATCGGTCATGACAATTCCGTTAAACCCCATTTGTTTTCGAAGAATACCCTGTACAATGGTCGGGGATAAACTGGCCGGCCATTCCGGATCAATGCCGGTATAGCGGATATGGGACAGCATGATGCCTGATACCTGTGAATCAAGGGCGGCTGTAAAAGGGATTAAGTCAAACGAATCAAGCTCTTTTCCCGTCGTTTCAAGTACCGGCATGTCCAGGTGGGAATCCAGGGTTGTTCGGCCGATACCTGGAAAATGTTTGGCCACTGCCATGATTTGTTGCTTCTGGTGTTGTTCTATGATTATCCGTCCTATTTTTGCAACCTGTCCTGGGTCGTGACTGAACATCCGCTTTTCCATAATGCTGTCAAATCCAGTTGGGGCGACATCCATGACCGGTGCCATATTCATGTTGATGCCCAGTTTTGACAGTTCGGTTGCCATATCCCGCGAAAACACCGTTGCATCTGTTTCGGTTTTTAGTTCGCAGGCACCGGGGAATTCTTTAAAGTATGGTTTTTTTAAACGGGCAACGGTCCCGCCTTCCTGGTCAATGGCAATGAACATTGGGGGCTGGCCGCAGGAAAGCGTAAAGTCCTGAATAGATTTACAAAGCGCTATGAGCTGTTCTGGGTTCTCGATATTTTGCGAAAATAAGATAATGCCGCCGACCTTTAAATTTTGTATCAGAAATTCAAGCTCGCTGTTAAACGCCGTGCCGTCAAATCCGACCATTAA
>CAZQLG010000349.1:1516-3477 GCA_964594105.1 uncultured Desulfococcus sp.
TCATACTGCCTTTGGAAGATGGTCCCAATTAGTGGTATACGCCGGAGATCGCTGCCGGGAAAGCGGTTGCCACTTTTGGCCCGGAACCAGTCCGGCGGCAGCGTATTTTATGGTGCCGCTGCCCATTTTTGAATTGATCATGTCCATTGATTGCATGAGACGTCTGCATCGCTTTTTATTTTGCATATCAAAAAGACCGGTCTGTATCGGAGATTCGCAGACAAGGTCTTTGAAGATGACCCCTGCCTTTTTATATAAAATTCCGGGTTTATAAATTTCTTGCAGACACTGGTCGGCATGATGGATCAGTTCCGGCGTGTCATTGGTGGGGATCGCCAGATGGGCAGTGGCCGTATGAAAAGTATAATGTGATTTAAACCGGTTGCTTGCAGCAAAGACCAGCATCATGTGTGTTGCGGATCGCTGCGTCCTTAATTTTTCAGCCCCCTGGGATGTATATGCAACAATCGCGGTTTTCAGATCATTAAAGCCATTAATTTCCGTGCGAAAGGTTCGGGATACGGTAATGCCTTTTCTGGGCGCCGGCTGCGTCTCAAGCTGGTAACAGGGAATACCCTGCAATTCTTTTACGATCCGGACACCGTTAATTCCCATTAATTTCTGTACCCCGCGTTCATCAATTTGAGACAGCGCCCGGGCGGTGGTGATGCCGTATTTTTTAAGACGGTCGCTATATTGCCGACCAATTCCCCAGACATCTTTGATGCGGGTTTTTTCAAGCGTTTTTTGGATGTCCGCCGGGTCGATTAATTCCAGCACACGGTTTTTTGAGGGTAATTTTTTGGCCAGCCGGTTGGCGATTTTTGCCAGGGTTTTGGTCGGCGCGATTCCAACGGAAACCGGTATGCCGGTCCATTGTTCAACGGTTGCGGCAATTTTCCGGCCATGATCTATCAGGGTGCCCGGCGGCTGCCCGGAATGTCGGCGGGATTGTAAGCCAGATAAATCCAGAAACGCTTCGTCAATGGAATAAATTTCAATTTGATTCGTAAACCGGGACACCGTTTGCATGACGCGCTGGGACATGTCCCCGTAAAGGGCGTAGTTGGATGAAAAAACGGAAACCTGATGGGCATTAATTAAATGGCGGATTTTAAATGCCGGTGCGCCCATTTGAATCCCAATGGCTTTTGCTTCTTCCGAACGCGCCACTGCGCATCCGTCATTGTTTGAAAGGACAATTACAGGCCGACCCGAAAGTTTCGGATTAAAAACCCGCTCGCAGGATACATAGAAATTATTGCAATCGACCAGTGCGAATATAGACTTCATTGGATTTAATCCTTCAGTCTTCCACCCTCCACCTTCCACCTTCTACCTTCCACCTAACCACCTAATCAAAGCGTATGCACCACATGGGCAACGACTCCCCATATCTCACAGTCCATGCCGTCGATAAGTTCTATTTCATGATAGTCTTTGTTCTCCGGCATCAGTACGATTCGGCCATTCATTTTGCGGAGGCGTTTGACCGTGAGTTCGCCGTTGACCACGGCAATGACGACTTTTTTGTCTACCGGTTCCAGGGAGCGGTCCACAATGAGAATATCTCAGGGGAAAATGCCGGCATTGATCATGGATTCGCCGGTTGCCCGGACAAAAAAGGTGGCGGCCGGATGCTTAATCAGGTGTTTGTTCAGGTCAAGCTGGCCTTCAATATAATCTTCCGCCGGGGAAGGGAACCCAGCTGCCACCGGCACCATAAACAACGGGCATGTCTGTTTTGTCGAAAGGTCGGGGCGATATATTTTCTTCAACCCTTTGTTCATTCGTATCCCTTTTCGGCCGTTGATAATTTTTTATGTAAACGGATTGGTTTGTTTTTCCGCTGCAACAGTTGAAGAGGGAGAGGGGCCGTAATCATGTCCGGGCCATACCCGGGTGTCTCCCGGCAGTGTATAGATTTTTTCATGAACGGATGTCAGCAGCTGTTTTGTCGA
>CAZQLG010000350.1:0-3474 GCA_964594105.1 uncultured Desulfococcus sp.
ATATCTTTTTTCACGGTGGGCGAAGATGAAGTCCGGGCCTGGACCATTAAAAAAGGAACCGCTGCGGTGGATGCCGCCGAAGTCATTCACTCAGATATCAAAAAAGGGTTTATCCGGGCGGAAGTCATCTCCTATGATGACTTCATGGATGCTGGTTCCATGGCAAACGCCAAAAAAAAAGGGACCCTCCGTTTAGAAGGCAAAACCTACGCGGTGCAGGATGGGGATATTATCAACTTCCGGTTTAATGTCTAATCTAAATTTTTTATTCAAAAAATAAAAATTAAAAAATTATTATGAGACAAAACATGGGTAAAAAAATCAAAATCGGCGGGCTGATCAGCGGGACCGGTACGAACATGGATGCCATCATCAACGCCTGTGAAAAAGGAAAAATAAACGGTGAAATCATCTTTGTGGGATCTGACACCCCGGACGCCAAAGGACTTGAAAAGGCCGCTAAAAAAGGAATCTCCACGTTTGTGGTCAACTACTCCGAGATTATCCAGAAGTTCAAACAAAGCCCTGAAAACTACTTTTTCCCGGATGATTTTGATCTTGAAGATATTAAAATTAAACAAACCCTGTTAAACCGGGGAGCAGATGCGAAAAAAATTTCCGAATTTATTGAAACCCGCGCCATTTCCGAAGCGGCCCTTCTTAAAAAAATAAAAACCTATCCCTTTGACCTGCTGGTGCTGGCCGGCTTCATGCGGAACCTGACCCCCTATTTTATTGACCGGGTCAACACCACCCCCGGCAACCCCCGCATCATGAATATCCACCCGGCCCTGCTCCCGTCATTCCCCGGAGTCGACGGATACGGCGACACCTTCCGATACGGATGCAAAATCGGCGGATGCACGGTCCATTTTATCGACTACGGTGAAGACTCCGGGCCCATCATTGGCCAGCGGACTTTTCCCATCACTGAAGAAGATACCATTGCATCCATCAAGCAAAAAGGACTGGCCCTGGAATATCAACTATACCCTGAATGTATCCAGTTGTTTGCCGAAGACCGTCTGGCATGTGTAAAAATGACGTATGCGGATAACAAGGGAACCGTCAGTCAGCGAACAATGGTAAAAATCGCTCAGATCGACATTCGCTCACGTGATGATTGAATTCTTTTCTAACGTGTTAAATCCCATTAACCAGCAACAATGACACAACCAAAAGGGAATCAACATGACAAAAAATTTTAATGCCTGGCCGGAACAATGGCCAAAAAATCTGAACTATCCAAACAAACCCGTCCACTTTTTTCTTGAAAATACCGCCGACCGCGTACCCAACCGAATCGCCATCCATTTCGGCGGCATGGTGCTCACCTATGGTGAATTAAAAATCCTGGTGGATCGGTTCGCCACCGCCCTTGCCGGGATGGGCATTGAAAAAGGAGAGCGGTTTGCCATCCACTTGCCCAATATGCCCCAGTTTGCCATTGCGTACTATGCGGTCCTGAAAATCGGCGCGGTGTTTACCCCGTTAAGCCCTCTGCTATCCCCTCGTGAAGTGACCCACCAGTTGAATGATTCCGGCGCCAAAAGCCTATTGTCTCTGGATCTTCTGTATCCGGGAATCGAATCGATTATCCCTGACACCAAGGTAGAACGGGTCATTTCAACCAGTATCGGGGACTGTTATAATGCCATTATTGTCCCGCTCAAGCCCATCGGCAAACTCCCGGTGCCCAATACGCTGGACATGGCGGAACTAATCAAAGACAATGAACCCAACCCGCCAGAGGTTGCCATTGATGTATTTAACGACCTGGCCCACCTGGCATACACCGGCGGCACCACGGGCGTATCCAAAGGCGTGATGCTCACCCATAAAAATGTGATATCCAATACACTCCAGTTCGGTTGCTGGTTTAACGGTGCCCAGCTTAAAACCGTCGGCGACACAGTGGAGCTCATTTATCCGGACGGCGTGGATCCGATTAAAGACCGGCCGGTTGCCCGGGACGAGGAGACCGCACTGGTTGTGGTCCCCTGGTTTCATGCCATGGGCACCGTCGGCTACCTTAACAATATGATTTCCGGCGGTACTACCATGGTGGTGTTTCCCCGATTTGAACCCACAGAATATATCGACGCGGTCAAAAAATTCTCGGCCACCACACTGGGCGGGGCCCCTCAATTGTATGTGCCACTGATCAATATGCCGGGATTTGAAAATTATGATCTTTCCGGCATCAAATTAATCGCTTCCGGCGCCGCCCCCCTGCCGCTGACCATTCTGGATGCCATGAAAAAATCATTCACATCCAGTGTGGTGATTGAAGCCTACGGCCTGACCGAGTGTGCCATGGGCGCTACCTGCAACCCGCCCCTTGCCGGAACCGCAAAAGCCGGGTCCGTGGGACTGCCGGTCTTTGATACCGAATGCAAGGTGGTGGACGCAAACACCGGAGAAGACCTTGCGCCGGGCGAAGAAGGAGAAATCTGCATCAAAGGCCCACAGGTGATGATCGGTTACTGGAACCGGCCGAAAGCCACGGCTGAAGTCCTGAAAGACGGCTGGCTGTATACCGGCGATATCGGCCGCGAAGACGAAGACGGATTCTTCTATATCACCGACCGAAAAAAAGACCTGATCCTTTATAAAGGTTACAATGTCTATCCCCGGGAACTCGAAGAAGTGCTGTTTACCCATCCGGCCATTGAAATGTGCGGGGTGGTGGGAAAACCAGATGAAACAACCGGTGAACTGCCGGTAGCGTTTGTGCAGCTCAAAGCCGGGCAACAGGCAACCGCAGAGGAACTGATTGAATATGTCAATTCAAAGGTTGCGGCATACAAAAAACTGCGGCAGGTTAACTTCACTGATCTAATTCCGGTTTCCCCGGCCGGCAAGGTTTTAAAACGGGAACTTCGTGACCAGCTTTCCGCAATATAGTTAATCCCATTAAATCAATTATTTGGACAAGGCCGCATGTGATGCGGCCTTTTTTATTTGTTAAAATGGACAGTCTCGTAAAAAGTCAGATTCGGATGGCAAAGAAAAAAGTTCCAAATTCGAGGCGCGCAAATCCTGAGTGATGATTCGTACTTAGCGTACTTTGAAGAAACGAAGAATGCAGCGCAACAAAGAATTTGGACTTTTTACGAAGCCATCAAAATGAGCTTTCCAACCTTATTTCCAACCCAAAAAGACTTAGAGAATTTTTCTAAGTCCTTTTTTTATGCCCAAAATATCCATACCCCACACATTGAACTGCTTTGAGGCATCTACTGTTTGCCCCCCTCAATTCTTCGGGTCCTTCCCTCTTTCATAACCCCATTACAATTTACAGCAATATTTTCTTAAAGCCCTACCATGAATTCAACTGGATATCTCAGCCATGGATTCTGAAAACATATTATCCACCTTTCCCAGGAGAAAAATGATCATGCTATCGCTCTTAGCGGTTCAGTTCATAGCCATTCGAAATTTTATTAAAAAATTCGACAAAAAGCCTTAATC
>CAZQLG010000351.1:0-3408 GCA_964594105.1 uncultured Desulfococcus sp.
TAACTTCCGAGTGCACTTTAGCACCGCCCAGATCATCCATGGAAATATCTTCACCGGTAACCATTTTTACAACCATAGGACCGGTTATAAACATGTGGCTGATATGATCAACCATATAAACAAAGTCGTTTAACGCCGGTGAATAGACGGAAATTCCGCCGCAGCTTCCCACAATCGCGGAAATCTGGGGAATAATACCGGACCCCATGGTATTGGGGAAGAATACGGATCCGCCATGTTTCTCGGAAATATTTGAAAAGATGGATCGTTTTCGTTGCCCCAGCCAGTCAAGTTCTTCGGAATTCGGAAGACGTGCCCCGGGAGAATCGTGCAGACCGATCAGGGGGACCTTCATCTCCAGCGCCCGTTCAATGGTCCGGTACATTTTGTACCCATGCTCCACACCGACCGAACCGCCGCGCACGGTCCGATCCTGGGAATAAATAAATATTTTACGACCGTCAATCGTTCCACATCCGCAGATGAGACCGTCACCGGGCATATCCACAGCATGGCCTGCCAGCATATTGATTTCAATAAAACTGTCCGGGTCCAGCAGACAGTCAAGGCGTTCTCGTGCGGTCATTTTGCCCTGGGCATGGTGTTTGTCGATCTTTGCCTGCCCGCCGCCAAGCAACACTTTTTGGCGTACGGCATCCAGTTCCTTTAATCGTTTCTGCAAAAATTCATTCATGCGCTGTTCTCCCCAAATTATAAAAAATAAGGATTGTTTCAAACAGGCCTTAAAAAGTCTTATGCCCTTTTATCTGCTTCTTCAATGGAACGGTAACCGAGCCCTTTAACCATAAATTCGTAAATCTTTTCTGTCATATTTTCGCAGCGTTCCCGAAATCCCCGGATGTCTTCAAGCAGGTTGGCGAGCGTCTGATCTGAATAGGTCTCCAGTTCACAACGCATATAGGTTGTAAAGGAGGTTGTAGGCGACGTATCATCATCTTCGAGGGGACGCCCCCGCTTGATCAGATTCGGGTATTTATCTGCCATCTCTTTCTGCCAGGTTACCAAGATATCGACGATGTTATCGATGAGGGGATTATTGCTCAACGGCGGGATGAGATTGTCCATACGCGCATATTTTAATGTCATCAGATTGCGATTCTGCTGGGCTGCAATTTTAAGATCAAGGCTGTAACTTGCCAGGGTCTCCTGCGACCAGACTGAGAACTGGGCCGTCCGCATGGTTCGAAAGCTATCCGGATCATCACGGCAGGCAGCGTACTGATAAGTCTTTACAGCCATAAACATCTCAAGCTCCCTGTCAAGTATCTGATTGATGTGTTCCTGTTTATTCATACCTATTTAGGTTTCCGAATTATTTTTTTATTCATAATAGGTAAAAAATTTATCAGAAGTGGTTTCAAAACCTCAGTTCACATCCAAAAACAAGGCGTGGCCCGATAAAAAAGCGCAGCATACAAAGCGTATATGAGCATTATGAAAAAACCCGCAATGCCGTTATTGGATGTTAGATGAAATTTAAAATATCAGTTTTCAAATCCGGCATATTTCTCCTTGAGTTCAGCTTTTTTGACCTTCATGGTTGCTGTCAGCGGGAATTCCGTCATCATTTTGACTTTTGCGGGATGTTTGTATTTGGCGATCTTGTTTTTCAGAAATTCCTGGATTTCCTCGATGGTAATGATCTGGCCCGTTTCTTTTGGAATCACGAATGCCAGCCCGGCCTCCCCCCATTTACCATCAGTGACGCCGATAATGGCGACCTGGGAAATATTCGGATGATTCAACAGAATCTTTTCAACTTCAGCCGGATACACATTTTCGCCGCCGCTTCGGTACATATCCTTGGCACGGTCAACAATATAAAAATACCCTTCTTCATCAATGTACCCGAGATCTCCGGTATGCAGAACACCATTGACAATTGTCTTTTTGGTTGTTTTAGGCAGATTCCAGTAACCCGACATAACGGTCGGGCCTTTTGCGACGATTTCACCGATCTCTCCGGGCGGCAGCCGTTTGCCGCTTTTGTCTTCAATCCAAATATCGGTAAAATACCCCGGCTTGCCGATAGAACCCATTTTTCGGTAAATATCATCTTGCGGCATCACCATCATCGCTGAATTTTCCGTCTGACCGAACCCCTGCTGCATATGAAGGCCCCGCCGGGCGAGTTCTTCGAATAATTGCGGCGGGGTTTTCTCTCCACCGCCAACAACACAACGGACACTGCTGACATCAATTTTATCCAGCTTTCCGGACTCAATAATCATCCGCCACATGGTGGTGAGTGCAAAAACGATGGTCCCCCGGTAGCGCTGAATATCCTCGGCAAATTCATTCGGATCAAATCCCCGCCGCATGACCATTGTCATTCCGGAATTCAACGCCGGTGTGGCCACGATAAAAAGGCCGCCGGAATGAAAAAGAGGCATCTGGGCGATGAGAACATCACTCGGGGTTGCATTTGTATAAGATCCGATTTGAAAATTTTTAAAAAAAGTCTGTTCATGCGAAAGTATCGCCCCTTTAGGACTGCCGGTCACCCCGGATGTATAGACAATTGCAAGCGGATCATTCATCAAAACAGGTTCAACGGGAAACGGCACCGATGTATTTTGCTCGGCAACAATTTTGATATATTCCTCTGCCCACTCCGGACAATCCGGCAATTCAAATCCCGGAAATTGCGGGCCGCCGTTTTTAAGATAAATAAACTTGTCTTCATCAACTTTTAAGCTGTCACGAATCAGGTCGATACTGCCCATAAATGAATCATGGAAAAAAAGGAACCGTGCCGCACAATCATTAATCTGATATTCCAATTCAGGACCCAGCAGACGCCAGTTCAACGGGACAAAAATGCCGCCAAGGCGGGCCGTGGCAAAATAAATCTCTAAAAATTCAATGCAGTTCAGCATTAGGACACACACGCGTTCCCCTTTTTTCAAACCCCTGGCCTGCAGCATCTGAGCGCACCTGTTAATACCATCGTTTAACTGGCCATACGTTATCGGTTCGTCCTCGAAGATGATCGCTGTTTTGTCAGGATGCATCTGAGCGTGTTTGTAAGGGATATATCCGATATCCCAGGGGGTAGATGACATGGTGTCCTCCTTTTATTTAAGAATTCTCGGCATCGTTAAAAGCCCCATATACGGCGTTATATTGATTTTTCAGCCACTCAATATACGACTTGTATTATTTCGAGCCTGAAAAACCAATACGCCTTGTATATGGAACTTTTTAACTTTGCCAAAGTATTCTCTTTTATGACAATAATAATTTGAACGATTTTATAATATAAGTGATATGGTATGGTTTTTTATTTTCCTTTAAATACAGGAATTCGTTTCTTAAAAAAAGCTGTTTGACCTTCCTTAAGGTCGTCACTGTTAAAGGCTTCTGAGATTAGTGACTCTGCTTCAT